>JAGWUK010000096.1 GCA_028868455.1 Burkholderiales bacterium
GCCGCAAACAAGGGCAGCGGTGCACGTTATTTAGCCGGTGACCGGCCACCAGCGGTGGTATGCGCGGTTCCAGGCAAAAAAAAATCCGTCAATGAGGTTACTTTGCGGACGTCCCTACATTGCGCCGCAACGCAAATGCAGCGCCCTATTTTTGCTTTAAAGCCACAATCGACAAACCGGACGCGATAAAGGTCAGGCCTGCACTGATATTCAGCCCTGCAACCACACGCGGTCGTGCCTGCAACCACGCGGACAAACGCGAGGCAAATACGCCCATCAGCGAAAATCCGATGGCCGTCAACAATGCAAACCAGATACCGTAACCAAACATCTGCGCCGTAACCGATCCACGCGCGGGATTCACAAATTGCGGAATGAAGGCCAAGACAAAGAAGCCCGGTTTAGGATTGAGCGCTGCCGACAAAAAACCGGTGACGAAGATATTTTTGACCGACTGCTGTCTGGTCGGCGCAAAATTAATCAGGCTGCGTGAACGCAACACGCGTATTCCCAAATAAAGCAAATAAGCAGCACCGATCAGCTTGACGATCCAAAATGCCACCAACGAAGTTTGCATCACCACAGTCAGGCCGAATGTCGCGGCGGTCACATGAAACAGGATGCCGGCACCGGATGAAAAGCCTGAGACGCAGGCGGCCAAGCGCCCCTGACTCAGCCCACGACCGATTGCCAGCAGATTATCCGGCCCCGGCGACATGACCAGCAAAATACAGGCGACGGTGTAAGGTAAAAAAATCTCTAATGGAAACACAATACCTCCCGCGAATAGCTACAAAAATAATGACAAAACGATTAATCTGCCTTCTCAAGTTTGGCGCAATGCTGGCTTTAAAACGAGGAGCCTGGCTGCGTCAGAAATACCGTTTCTTCATCGCTTGATGCGCGACCAAGAATCGTATTTCTATGCGGAAAACGGCCAAAACGCGCCACGATCTCACGATGCCGGTACGCGAATTGCAGATAGCCATCAAGTGTGGCAGCCTGCGATGCGCCTGCGTCGGCAACCAGTTTTTTAAATTGATGAACGGCCTGATTTTGATCGTCCATCATTTCAGAATGTTCCAGCGGCAGGTAAAAGAAGACGCGCTCTATCGGCCGTAGCTGCATGTCATCACCACGGGCGATCCCATCTTTACACAGGCTGCGCGCTAACGCATCGCAGGCAAATGCTTGCGGTGTATCGCGATACATATTGCGCGGAAATTGATCGCAAAGCAGTATCAGCGCCAATCTGCCGTGCGGTGTTGCCTGCCAGTCGGCCAGCTGCCCGGCGGCAGCGCGCGCCAGCATAGCGGCAAAACGACTGCGTATACTTGCATCGACATCGGCGCTCTTGGACCACCAAAGCTTTGCCTGGGCCGCCGCGATGACACCATCGTCGATCACTGTCGCTGGCGCATCGACCTGAGGACCAAACCAGAATTCCCGTATGCTTTGTGGCGTTTCCATATTGATCTCCATTGAGATGAGCGATAGACGTTCAAAACCTTTTGCCGGATCAGGCTGAGCCATCAACACCACCTTCGGTCTCATCGCTGCTATCGGCGCCGAGTAAATTGATTGCTGCGTCGGACGGCAAAGCTTCCACCGATTTGAGTTTTCTCCCCATCTGACGTGTGCGCACTTCGGCCTGGTCGATATTTTTCGCGGCGCGTTCCAGTGCCACCTTGGTAGCCGCCAACACATCGCCAAACTTGCCAAATTCTGTTTTGACTGCGCCCAGCACCTGCCAGACTTCAGATGAACGTTTTTCCAGCACCAGAGTGCGGAAACCCATCTGCAAACTGTTCAACAGTGCCGACAAGGTAGAAGGGCCTGCGATTGAGACGCGATAGCTTCGTTGCAGTTCGTCAGCCAGACCAGGGCGACGCATGACTTCTGCGTATAAGCCTTCGGTCGGCAAAAACAGGATGGCGAAATCGGTCGTCAGCGGTGGGGATAAATATTTTTCCGCAATGGTTTTCGCTTCGCCGCGTATCGCCCTTTCCAGCTCCCTGCCCGCCGTTGCCACGCCTTCGGCATCGGCACGTTCTGCTGCATCCAGCAAGCGCTCGTACTGCTCTTTAGGGAACTTGGCATCAATCGGCATCCAGACCGGCGCCTTGCCTTCTTCCTTGCCAGGCAATTTGATGGCGAACTCAACACGCTCACCACTGCCGGGGACGGTTTCCACATTTTTTGCGTATTGATCGGGCGTCAGCATTTGTTCCAGCACCATCTCCAGCTGCACTTCGCCCCAGGTGCCACGGGTTTTAACATTGGTCAGCACACGTTTGAGATCGCCGACACCAATTGCCAGTTGCTGCATTTCACCCAGACCCTGATGGACTTTATCGAGACGATCGGAAACCAGTTTGAACGACTCGCCCAATCGCTGCTCCAGCGTGGCATGCAGTTTTTCGTCCACGGTTTTACGCATTTCTTCGAGCTTGCCAGCATTATCGTTTTGCAATTGCTGGATTTTCTGCTCCAGCGTGGCGCGGATTTCGGTCATGCGTTGCGCATTGGATTCGGTCAGCGCCGCCAGCGTCTGGTTCAGGGTATCGGCAAAGCGTTTCAGGCTTTGCGCCTGCTCATCGCGTGCCGTCTGGCTTTGCTGAGTCAGCGTCTGGCGAATTTGCTCCAGTTGCTGGGCGTTGACTTCGTTGAGCTTGACCAATTGTTGCGAGAAACTGTCAATCTGACTGTTTTGAACGGTTGCAACGCTGGTCATTTGCGTTGCCAGCGCTTGTTGAAAACGGGAAAAATTACTCCCCAGCTCCTGGCGCGTTGCCTGTGCTGTGGACTGCACCTGTTCGCGCAGACTGCGTTCGGTGCGCTCTTGCGCCAGTTGCTGCTGTTGCTGCGCTTGCTGGATATAAGTCAGCAAAGACTGCCATTCAGCGTTCTCGCCACTGCGCGAACCACGTCCGCGCAAAAAGCTCAACAGATGGAGCAAAATTAATATCGCCAATGCGACCAGCATCAGGCTTTCAACTAAATTCATGGTGCGCTATCTTCAAAAAATCAGTAAAACTCGCTCAACCCGGCGTGTTGCGCATCCAGTCTGCGGTTTGATAAAACGACTGCATCAGATGCTGCTGCAAATCTTCTGCAACACCGACATCCTGCATTGCCCACGCCATGCAACGCAGCCATTGGTCGCGCTCACTACTGGCAACGGCATACGGCAGATGGCGCGCGCGCAGGCGCGGATGGCCAAACTGTGAAATATACAGATCCGGCCCGCCCATCCATCCGGATAAGAACCAGAATAATTTATCGCGAGACCCATCCAGCGAGGTCGGATGCATGGCACGGATACCGGCAAATTCGGCCTCCAGTTCCATCAGGTCATAAAACCGGTCGACCAGTTCGCGCAGCTTATCGCCACCACCAATCAACTGATAGAGATTGGGGGATGTCTCTTCGCTTGTTTCTGTCGTGCTTGCTGCGATGGGAGCAGCATTGGATTCTGTATTCATTCTGCGGTGCTTCTGAAAATAAAGTCTGCTGATTAAAATCGGTCTGAAAGTTACTTAACGATTGCAAAAAGTTCGCTGCCGCTGGCAACGAACTTCGCGTACTTATAAAGGCGGACGTTGCTGATTGACCCAAAGCTGTACTGAGGGTCTTTGCCATTGCCGGATAGCGAATGCGGCCAGATGATCGGGGACGCTGTCGCCGTGAATGACCAGCCGGTTCAGCATCAGCGCCAGATCGGTATCGGCAATACTCCAGTTACCGAATAAATGTTCACCGCCATGATCAAGCAAGGCGCCAGCGACAAAAAATAGTTGTTGTGCTGCGGCTTTGGCTTCGGCCGACAGCGGAGGAAATTTTTCGCCGTAGAACACACCCAGCGTACTCCGCTCGCTGCGGATAGGCATCAAGTCGCTGCGCAGCCAGGCCTGGATCTGCCGCGCTCTGGCACGTTGCTTGATTTCTTTCGGATACAGGGGCGCATGCGGAAATACCTCATCGAGATATTCGGTAATGGCAGAGGACTCGGACAAGGCAAACCCCTCGTGCACCAACGTCGGTACGCGCTGGGTCAGCGATTTGGCGGCGTAGTCCGGCTGGTCTTGCGCACTGGCGGCCAGATCGACTTTTTGCAAATCGAAATCCAGACCTTTTTCGTGCAGGGCGACAAATACCGACATGGCATATGGGCTGGTTAACTCGATGTCGGTGTACAGGGTGATCAGTTTGTTCGGCACAAAAATCTCCTGAAAGAGAGAAGGTTCAAAATAAAGAGCAAGGCAATTGGGTTCACATTCTGTGTAGACATCCCACGATCCTGCGCTCAGGCTTCGCGTAAACTCGCCAGCGGCGGCTGGTTCAGCACATTACGCAAGCCCAGCCAGCCGCCGATGATGGCGCATACGGCACCGACCAGCAAACCTGCGCCCCAGACCACAGGCGAAAACGTCCATTCAAAATGAAAACTGAAACGCGCCAGAGCCCAGCCTATGGCCGATGCACCGGTGGCGGCCAATAAACCAGACAAGCCGCCCACCAGCAAAAACTCTATCCACTGGGCCTGCGACAATTGCGTACGCGTTGCGCCCAAAGCGCGCAGCAATGCGGCTTCGCGCATGCGCAGGTCTTGCGATCCAGCCAACGCGGCATACAGCACCAGCACGCCGGATGCCAGTGTGAACAAGAACAGGAACTCGACGGCCGTGATGACCTGATCCAGCACATCTTGCAATTGACGCAGCATGGCGCCGACATCCACTACGGTCAGGTTGGGATAATCGAGCGTCATCTGATTGACGAATCGCTTTTCGCTGGCAGGCAGACGGAACGCTGTGATCCAGGTTTGCGGCAAGTCTTGCACGGCTTTCGGATTGAGGATGACAAAAAAATTCACGCGCATGGAGCCCCAGTCGAGCTTGCGTAAGCTGGTAATGCTGGCCGTCACCTGCTGGCCGGCAACATCAAATGTCAGTTTGTCGCCGAGCTTTAGCTTGAGTGTTTTCGCGATGCCCTCTTCCACCGAGGCTTCGGCCTGGGTGGCGCTGACGTCCTTGTACCACTGACCTGCGGAAATCGTATTCGATGGCGGGATATCTTTCATCGTAGACAGATTGAATTCGCGTTCAACCATGCGCTTGGCCTGATCTTCGGTATAGGTGCTGGCCAGCACTGGCTGGTCGTTCACCTGAATCAGCCTGCCGCGTATCATCGGATACAACTGCGGCTGACCAAATGGTTTTAAACGTTCGGCGATTTCCTGTTTTTGGTCGGGCTGGATATTGATGACGAATTGATTCGGTGCATCGGCCGGCGTCGCTTTTTTCCACGCTGTAATCAGATCGCCGCGCACCACGGTCAGCAGTAACAACGCCATCAGCCCCAGCGCCAATGCCACCACTTGCATCACGCTGGCGCCAGGACGGCGTTGCAAGGAAGTGATCGCAAAACGCCAGGCCGAATGATTGAACAAGGGCCGAATGCGCTTTAATGAAACCACGCCTAACCAGCCAGTCAGGCCAAATCCGATCACGCCAATCAGGAAACCAGCCGCCGTCAGCAGGCCCAGCTTGATATCGCCGGTCTGCCACAACAACAAGCCGACAAACATGCCGAGGCCAAGGACATAGCTGGCCAGTGTCAGCGCTTGCGGCGCATCCTGTTCGCGGCGGATCACGCGGTTGTGCGGCACATTACGCAATTGCAGAACCGGTGGCAGTGCGAAGCCGATCAGCAACAACAATCCGGTGGCGATACCCTGCACTGCCGGCTGCCAGCTGGCGGGCGGCAAATCATTGGTGATCAGCGTGCCCAACCAATCGAGCAAGGCATAATGCGCGACAAAGCCCAGTAGCACTCCGGCAGCGCTGCCCAATACGCCGAGCAGCAAAAATTCATACAAATACATGGCCGTGACCTGATTCTGGGTCAGACCAAGGCAGCGCAACATGGCGCAGGCATCCAGATGGCGCAACATAAAACGACGCGCTGCCATCGCCACTGCCACGGCGGCCAGCATGGCCGACAACAGGCCGACCAGCGATAAAAATTGTTCGGCCCGGTCCAGGGTCGCACGCATTTCCGGGCGTCCGGATTCCAGCGACTCCAGCCGCACGCCTTTGACTTTGTCCTGCTTGATGGCGGTTTCCAGATAAGTCTGAAATGCCGCAATCGCTTTGGCGTTGCCCGCCAGAAGCAGACGATAGGTCACGCGCGAGCCGTTTTGCACCAGTTCCGTGGAAGCCAGATCCTGCAAGGGAATCATGGCGCGCGGCGCAAAGTTCATGAAAGCCGCACCGCGATCCGGTTCGGTGGCGATGGTTTGCGTGACGGTAAATGTTTTCTCGCCGAGTCGCAAGTTGTCGCCGATTTTCAGATTCAAGGCGATCTGCAAAGCGGGATCTATCCACACCGTGCCAGGTGCCGGGATCGTGTTCGTCTCAACCTCTGCCTCGCCGTGATTGAGTTTCAGATGGCCGCGCAAAGGATAGGCATTGCTGACCGCTTTCAAGGAAACCAATCGCGTCAGCGCATTGTCGCCTTCGCCAGCGATACCCATGCTGGGGAACACCACCGTCTCTGCGATCTGCAATCCACGCTGCCTGGCTTCCGTACGCCAGGCTGGATTAACCGGCTGATCGGCACTGACCAGTAAGTCGCCACCCAATAACTGATGCGCATCGCGATTCAGGCCGCTGCGCATGCGGTCAGCAAAAAAACTCACCGACGATAAGGAAGCGACGGCAATCATCAGCGCCACCAGCAAGAAGCGCAGTTCACCAGCGCGCCAGTCGCGCAGGGTCATACGAAGTGACAGCCGTAGCATGGTTTCCTTTTATTTCAATTAATGATAATTAGGGGAGTATAGGCATTCACATATTCGAAGCGCTTTATTTTCCTGCGCAACAAGCCCATCAATCACCATACTCCACCTCAGTATGTCCTCATGTCAGAAATTCAGTGCCGCCTTGAAATCGGTCACGATGTCATCCGTATCCTCAATGCCTGCCGATACGCGTATCAGTGAATCAGCCAGCCCCATCTCTGCGCGCCGCGCAGCGCCCATTTCGAAGAAGATGGTGTGCGAAACCGGAATCACCAGCGTGCGCGTATCGCCAAGATGTGTGGCGTTGATTGCCAGCTTTAAACGATTCAGATAATCGAAGCAGTCGATTTCGGGCTTCAATTCAAAACTGAACAAGGCGCCAAATGTGCGGAACAATTCCTTCGCCAGGACATGCTGAGGATGCGATGGCAAGCCCGGATAATGTACGACAGCGACGCGCGGATCGGCCGCCAGCATTTGTGCCAGCGCCATCGCGTTGGCACTGGCGCGCTCCATGCGCAGAGCGATGGTTTCAGCGCCGACGGCAATCTGATGCGCCGCTTCCGGCGACAGACTCGCGCCGAAATCGCGCAAGGCTTTGGCCCGTACTTGCGACATGCCTTGCTGGACTGCTGCCTGCTTGCGGAAATTATCCGCAATATTCGGATATCCAGCCCAGTCAAATTCTCCGGTGTCGGTCAAGGCGCCACCGAGTACGTTGCCATGCCCGGCAATGTACTTGGTCAGCGAATTCATCACCAGTCCGGCACCAACTGCTTTCGGGCGGAACAGATATGGCGACGTCATCGTGTTATCGACGACAAACAAAATGCCGCGCTCACGACACAAAGCGCCGATGCGTTTCAGATCAGCGATCTGTGTGCCCGGATTGGCGACAGTTTCAACGAAGACGATACGCGTCGCTGGTGTCAGCGCGGCGGCCACATTGGCAACATCAGTGGCATCGACCAGCGTTAAATCGACCCCTTGCGAACTGGCGGTCTGCCACAGACTATTGGTATTGCCGAACAAAAAAGCCGATGACACAACATGATCGCCCGCGCGCAACAAAGCCTGAAACACCGCACCAATCGCCGCCATGCCAGTCGCAAAGGCGATCGTTGCCTGCCCACCTTCCATTTTGGTGATTTTTTCTTCCAGCGCCGACACCGTAGGATTGCCCTGACGGCCGTAGCGATAACCGGATTGTTTGCCCTGAAAGACAGCGGCCAAATCGCGTGCATCCGGATAGCCGAACAAGACCGAGCTATGAATCGGTTTATGCACGGAACCGTGCTCAATTGCTTTTTGACGATCGCTGTGAAGAATGGTGGTGGTAAAGCCGTAGGAGTCTGTTGCGCTCATGATGCAAAAATGGGGAGTAAAGAAAAAAGAGTTATGGGAGTTTAACCCAGAACCCCGATCTCTTTTCCGTTCGCCATGCTATCAGTCAGCGATCTCTCCGCAACCGCTGGCGCCGCACTGGCGAATCATGCCGGTGACGACGACGTTCGCACTTTGTTATCGCAGGAAAAACGCTTCGATCAGTTGCGCCAGTCTTTCCGGCTGATCGTGGTGCAGCATATGTCCCGCATCCTCAATCATGACTTTTTCCAGCGTCGGAATATGGGCAAGGCGACGATCGATTTCTATGCGCGCCTCAGCCTTGGGTCCCATCCAGTGCCAGACGTTGGTATCGTCCGCTTCCATCCACAGCACCGGCGCGGA
>JAGWUK010000845.1 GCA_028868455.1 Burkholderiales bacterium
GCTGAACGATGATGTCGATGACAGGCTTGGGAAGTCCCATTTTTTCCGCAATCTGTTGCCCATAAAAACAATGCTGCTGCAGCAGGTTTTGCTCAGCCCGGGTTAATTCAAAGGTTTTGTTTACGATGCGATCGGGAATCTCGACTTTACCGATATCATGAAACAGGCACCCCATACCCAGCGTTTTGATATCTTGTGCTGGTAAACCCATCGCTTTGGCCAGCATCATCGCGAGGACCGCGACATTTAAAGAATGGTAATAGGCTTCTTCTCCGACGATTTTGTCGTTCATTAAATGAATCGCAATATCCTTTTCGACCAGCAAGGAATCCAGCATTTGCTGAACTAACTCATCGGCATTCTGGATTGCTTCCTGCGGACGGGAAAATAGATTTTTTGTAATGTTTTTTAAAGTACCTGCTGCCTTTAAAAGCTGCTTTTCACACTGGGCAATAGCTTCGCGCTCTGCGATCAAGCGTTCGATCCGCGCCCTTTTCTCCGCAATTTTTGCCAGTTCTTCTGGCGTTGGCTGCACCACTTCAACCTCAGGCACCACTTCGCCACCCGCCTTTTTCGGCGGCAGCGGGCGACAGTCAGACTTGGCCGGATTAACGCGTATTGTCTTCAGGCCCAATTGTTTCAGAGCAATGATTTCTTTTTCATCCTTGATCTTGAAACTATTTAAGGCAAATGAATGATCCAGCCACGAGATATCCAAATGCACGTAGAGGCCAACGCAAAGTTGCTCAATCGGTATGTCTCTGGTGATGGGTGCTGCGCACATTTTTCTAAGTGGAAATATTGACACACTTATTTTAGCAGTCTGCCCATGTTTGTGAAGGCTCCATTTCGCCGGAGTCTCAATACAATCATTTGGCAAAACAGATCAATAGAAGCGCTTTCTGAGATATTGCCTTAAGTCGTTTTTTCTAATGAGTGGGAGGATGTCGCAATTAAAACGATCACATCAGAATTTCGTTTCCACGGCATGCAAACTAATCTACGATCTGCAATACTCTATCGAGTTTTTTCTTAAGGAAAGCGGAATGACACGCCCGACCAACCAATTTAAATATTACGATTTTGTGATGGCAGCGTTTGTTACGGTGCTGCTGTGCTCAAACCTCATCGGTGCAGCCAAGGCGGCACAAGTGACCTTGCCTTTACTGGGAACAGTGACGTTTGGAGCAGGTGTATTGTTTTTCCCGATTTCTTATATTTTTGGAGACATCCTGACGGAAGTGTATGGCTACGGACGCGACCGCCGCGTGATATGGGCAGGCTTTGGCGCCTTAGTTTTTGCTGCGGTCATGTCAGTCGTGGTGCTCGCTTTGACACCAGCAGCCGATCCTTTCAATAAAGAATATCAAGTTCATCTCGACGCGGTTTTTGGAAATACGCCGAGAATTATCCTTGGTTCAATCACGGCCTTCTGGTGCGGTAGCTTCGTTAATAGCTATGTACTGGCGAAAATGAAAGTTGCAATGGAGGGGAAACAGCTTTGGGCCCGCACCATAGGCTCAACCATTTGTGGCGAATTTGTCGACTCCAGCCTTTTTTATGTCATTGCCTTTTATGGCATCTGGCCAAATAGCCAATTAGTCAAGGTCATGATTGCGCAATATATTTTA
>JAGWUK010000097.1 GCA_028868455.1 Burkholderiales bacterium
TGCGGGGACAACTGGCCGCCACCTGCTATACCAAGTTGCTTTTTCAAATTGGCGGCAGTGTTTTCAAGCCATGACCCAGTGCCAGAGGCCATTCCCATTTCGCTTTCACGCACAACAGAACCCGGATCCATTGCTTTGGCATACGCATAGATCAATGCGTTATCGCCAGCAGCATCAGGACCAGCCTTAAGCCCGCTCATCAATGCAGGCAAAGCTGCGCGATATTCCTTATATGCGGGCAGGCCAAGAAAATCGTTGCGCAATTTATCACTGCGTTCAAAAGGCTGCTGCTTTTGCGTCATACCTAGACGTGCGGCATCACGTGCAGCCGCCTGATTCGCGCGGGCCTGTTCTTGCTGCTTATATGGATCAGGTCCAGAGATTTGCACTGGCTGCGGGCTAGATTGACCCATAGAGTTTAGACGGGCGAGCAATGCCGGGTCACTGACTGGTCGCAAAGGCATTATTCCATCTCCATCCACTGACCATTTACATTGACATATTTACGGCCATCAATCTGCTGGACCTGCTGAGTTTGCGGCTGCCCATATCCACGCGGGACGCGATAAGTTCCCTGAGGGCCACTTACAGCAATGGGGTTTTTCACATCAAGGAATTGCGTTACCATTGCCTTCTGCTCTGGCGTCAAAGCATTAAATGCCTGCGCATCACCAAGCCAATCTGGCTGTTTAGGACCGGGGCTGTACACAGGAGTAGCCTGCCCGGTTTCCTGATTAAGACTGATGAGATTGCCGCCAACTTCCATATATTTTGGCTGGCGAAGCTGTGCCATACGCTGCCGCTCAGCATCAACCTGCGCCTGTAAGTCCTGCTTTTCCTGATTGACGCTATTCCAGTAATTCGGCTGTCCACCGCCGAACGTCGCCATCGCGTCAAAGATCGTTCCGAGAATGTCGCGACCCGTTCCGCGCTTATACGCTTTTTCCGTAGGCATGAGAGACGCAAGGCCAGTGTTGTCCTGCTGCGGTGCATCAATCTGCGCGGTAGGATCAAGCAAGTTTGCAAGGCCGATGCGAGGCTGTCCTTGAATGTCACCGCCATAACCCGGCGTTTGGTATCCCGTCTGCGGGCGATTAAACGGATTCACTTGCTGTTCCTTTCGATCACCATAGGCCAAGTGCCAATGCGGTCCTGTTGCGTGGGCAGACGGATTATTAACCTCGTCGCGCGCTTCGAGAACGTTATAATCCTGCTTTACGCGGTTAACATAATCGTCAAACGACATGCCGGGGATAGGTGCAATATCAACTGCCTGCCCGATATTATGGTAAGATCGCGGATTAGCGCGGCCAAGCGGGCTGTTTGGATCGCGCTTGGTTGAAGTTACCCTAACTCCGGGGAATGTAGCTGAGAGATACTGCGCGATGCTCATTACAGCGCCCCGTAATTCACAGTCATATAACCGCCAATCTCAGGCCCAAGCGCCCACGGACGTAGATTGGCGACCTCATCAGCCATAACGCCAATCTGGCGACCTTCCGGCATATACTGCGCAATCTCGTCATTCGGTGCGGCGATGTAGTCATATGAATATACGCCAAGACCATCTTCGAGATTGTAGATATGTTCAATGTTGCTCTTGAGAGACGGGTCAGACGGTTTAATAGCAGCCGCGCCAACAGTCCCAGCAGCGCCAAGCAAAGAATTAAGAAAACCACCACCGCTTTTTTGCGTCTGCGTACCACCGCTAAACAGCGAACCAAGCCCGCCAGAAAGCGCGTTAATGCCAGTGTACGGCAATTCAGCACCAACGCCAGCAGCCTGCAACAGCGCAGCCAGAGAAGCGTTGTCCACACCTTCAAGCGCCCCAGCCTGACCGATGGCCTGATTTTGATAACCGCGCTCGGTACCATAGTCTTGATAACGCAAACCAGCTTCTGCATCCGCCAACTGCTTGGCCAATACGCCGGTATGCGCGCCAGAGCCATAACGCCCGCCAAGCGAAAACTGCGAGTTGACAGTATCAGTCACGCCGCGATTGGTCTGGTTAATGATATTCTGCAAATATGGATTGCCGCCAAGGAACGAACCGCCAAGCGTCTGTGCGGTCAAACCCTTTGCTGCATTAAGTGTCGGCGTACCCTGCGTATAACGCTGCGAGATGCCCGGAAGAAGGCTGGTAACTCCCTGCGTGATCTGGTTAAGCTGCGGCTGATTGGCATTGAATACCGCCTGCACATCACCAGCGGCCTGCTTTGCAAAAGGCTGCGCCCACTTCTGAGCCGATCCGCTTTCAGAGGTTGAAGAACTACCGCCGCCCATTACAATTCCTTCTCGTACAGTGTCAAACCATCACGTTTGCCGATGACTTCCCAGCCCCATGATTTATTCAAACGCTGCCAACCACTTCGACCACGCGACTGTACAGCATTTGCGCCTAATTTTCTAGACCATTCGCAAATGATGCTTTCCATTTCTGGCACCCATTCCTTAAATCTTGTACCAGCAACGTGCATCAATTCAGTATTGCCATTATTTAGATGCCGAGTTGTCGCCGCACCAATCACAACACCATTATCAATCGCTAACCAAACAAGATCGCCATCGTCCCAAACCCTGAAACCGCCTCGATCCGCCGCCGTCTGTAGCAAGGCTTTAATATCATCCCACAATGGATGATTTTCAGGGTCAGGCAGCCAGCTAATTACCAATGATTGTTCCACGCTGAACCATCCCACGTCCGGACTTTGTTTGTCGTCGTGTTATAATAAGTAAAGCCAACCATAGGGCTGGCAGGATCGCTTGTAAGCTGCATAAATGGATAACCATTTGTGATTGGATTAAGCGCAGTAGCCACTTGCCGCATCCAATCTGGCATATTGTTCCAGCTTGTCGGGATCATTGCACAACCCCCGGCGCAGCGATAAAATCAATCCCATGAATAAACGACCATGACGTTCCCGAAGTGACGTTAATCGTCGTCTGCACATAACGTCCAGAAGCACGAATAGGCATGTCGCCGTTAGTCCTGATAGATGCGGTATATTCGCTTGTCTGGCTGTCACCCAAGCGAGATGACGCCAATAAGGTAAGTGTAACGCCAGACACGGCATCAGTATCAATGCGCGCGGCCCTGATCCTCACCTGCCTACCCTGCGCAATTTCCATTTTGGGCGTTTCCAAAATAGCGGTAAGGTTATCGCCTGAACTGAATGTCCCGATAGTCCCATCGTTCGCAATGATTGCCATAGACGGATCGCCACCGGAAAAGATAGGGGAATCCAGCGAAATAGGGACCGTATCAATGCCGCCAGGATAAAGCGTATCAATGCTTTCCAATGACGTATTAGCGCTAAACTGCGTCGAAACAGCGAAAGCCGATACTTCAATATCCGACCAGCGATCCAATTCCCAGTTATACACCCAAAGCCGGTTAGGCATTGCCCAAACGACAATCTTTCGCTGCGGATCGACCGCCGACCAAATCGAACTTTCAATGTCTGCGCGGGAATAGGACGTTGCGAACGTCTCATCAACCTTCTGTGCGCCAATAGCCCTCAATTCGCCATCGTTCCACATATAGAAACCGCGCTGGCTATAAAAGAACACCATGCGGCCTGCCCGAGCGATAGACTTGCTTGTCAGGCACCCGATATTGCTCGATACCTTATCAAACTGGAAGATGAGAGGCGTTCCGACATATTGAGCGCGCCAAATCTGCTCCCGCTGAAAAGCTAGTAGATACTCACCGCCTGAAATACCAGTTACCTTGCCGCCATCAGGTAGCAACTGGCTGTCAGCCTGATCCGTGCCAATCGTCCAGCCCTCAGCGTTATTGATAGCCGACCAATAGACCGTGCTATTCGCGCTCGACACGCCAGAGATGAACACAAAGTCCTTAACGGACGTGACATACGTCCCACTGGGCGGAGTGCCGCCCAACGTAGCCCCTGCACCCGTGCTAAGCGTATATTTCAGCGGTGCCGAGCCATTAACGCAAACAACCAGATCGCCAAACTGCTCAAACTCCCATTGGCCGGTATAGGAACCAGCTACCTCAGAAGTCCATGTAGAAGACGCATAGGAATAAAGGCCGCTGTCAGTGCCAGCCAAGAGCGCTACAGTGCCATCAGGGCCGACATATGACCGACCGCCGCGCCATGTGTAAGGAATGGCCGTAGTTGTCGCTGCGAACTGCTTTACGGGGCTATAACCCAACTGCGTAGGAAACACGTTACGAGCGCGCACAAGCCCCTGATGGCCGTATGCGGGAAGATCAGGAAGCCATGGGCCTAGTTGCATCATGCTGGCGTCCATCCATCAACCGGCTCGACGACATCGACCCATTCATTTTCACAGTAGCTATCAAGCCAATAGCCAGATTCAACATAGAACCCGGTTATCTCACCTTCCGTCCAATTCGCATCGGCGTAATTTATATAGGCCCACGGCATCAGAAGTAAGTCCCCGAAACTTCGCCGACATATTCACCCCGTCGGCTTTCAGCATCAGCCATATTAATTTCAGCAATTATCTGCTCTACCGCACTGTTAATGGTGGGCAATCGGGCATCATTCCATCCGCGAAACTCAGCATGGATAAGTGAGCCATACAGATAAAGATCGGGATGCTTTTCCAAAATCCAGTTGGTTGTATTAGTAGATGACAATCCGGTCAGAGTGCGCAGATATGTCATAGTGACTGTGTAGGCAGCATCTGGCGTAGGGCCAAAGTGTATCACACCAGAGAAAATGGCATAATCTACCGGCTGAGCGGCGCTATCATCTGCATATTTGGTCTGGAAGTCATCAGGAGAGAGTTGGCGCAGCGGGCCATAATCATCCAGATGGATTGACCGAACCTTTTTATAATCAGTCGGGAGTGCAACAGTGCTAGAAACTGCGATAGTGGATGAACCCTCCATATCTAGGCACTTCAACCGGCGAGTAAATTGCGCTTCTGCCAGCGCGATAAATTCGGGCGCGTAGGTGCTGAGAGCATCGTCATTCATGCGATCACAAATAGCCGTGACCAATTCAGAATAGCTAGTGATCGCCATGATTAACCCTCAGAACGGCGAGGACGCCCCCTGCGCTTGGGCGTTTCCTCTGCAATTTCATTCTCAATGATAACCGGGATTTCCGGTTCATCTTCTACAATCTCAAATTCAGGATGGCGCGCAAGCCGTTCCGCAGATTCGCCAGATGCTTCCGAAGGCTCGCGCCCATCAAAGCGAACACCAAGGATAGTGATGCTATCCCGGCCATTGGTATACTGCCCAACAAAACGAAACTTCATGCGCGCCACCTTATTTATTCGACCGTGTACAGAATCGAGAGGTACAGGGTGCCAGCAGCGCCACTGGCGGCATTATTAGCCGCAGTGCCCACAATCTTGGTCTTTGCGGTAGTCTTATAATGCAGACCAGCAACAGCCGACGCAACAGATGCGGTGCCAGCCTGGCCAACAGTGGAAGCCGAGAACAGGCGAGTAGCCGAACCTGCATCACCAACATTGATAGTCAGCGTCGGGGCGCCATTAGTATCCATATCAGTGGATTCCAGCGTTGCCGCAAGAATGCGAGCATTTGCGGGAAGATAGAAAAACTCAATGGTGTCCGTGGTAGTAGGCGCAGCAGCACAAGTGACCGCAGCATATGCAGAAATAACACCGCCGCCACTATCAGCGCCAGAGATGGGCTTTTTAAGCGTGATGTTGTCAGACGAGTAAGTAGCCATAATCTATATCTCCAAAACAGGAATGAGGGAGGGAATTACCCTCCCGTCATTTATCAGTTTTCAGGTGCCAGGGTGGTGTAAGCGCCGGTAGTGGCAAAGAAGCCAGTAACCACACCATGATCCTTGAGATCGTCGGTGTCAGCAGTACCAGTGCCAAAGATCACCTTGCGGACGCCGTAGATAGCATCGACCGCAACGCCGTTCTTGTCGCCATAGTCGAAAGTTTCAGTGACAGTCTTGAAGCGCTTGGCGTAGGCGATTGCCAGAGCCTGAGCGCCGCACAGATATACCGGGGTAACTTCCGTGGTCGCGCT
Organism: Burkholderiales bacterium; assembly: GCA_028868455.1. Taxonomy (GTDB): domain Bacteria; phylum Pseudomonadota; class Gammaproteobacteria; order Burkholderiales; family Burkholderiaceae_D; genus Undibacterium. The sequence continues at coordinate 6,014 of JAGWUK010000097.1, forward strand.
ATCGCCCAGATTGGCATAGATCGGGATATTATCCGTTTCCTTGACGATCACACCATTCCAGAAGATGTCGCCACCCTCAAACAGCTTCGATGCTTCCATCTGGACAACGGTCTGTGCCAGAACTTCAGTATCAAGGCTGTCGCGAAGGTCCTTGAACGCATACGGATTAGCAAACGCAACATAGTAACGCTTGCCGTTACCGGGATCGCGCATCGGTCGAATCTTCGGATTGCAGGTCTTCGCCTTCAGTACCATGTTATCAAGTGCGGTAGCCGTGAACTTATCTGCCGTGGTATCCAGAAGAGCAAGATCAGCCGACATATCGGTATAACCAGCCGAAGCCGCACCAAACAGAACGCGGTCAGCATTGTCAACCAGCCATGCGTCTGCAATCGCTGCGGTACGGGCAGTAAATGCAGTACCGTTAAGCGAACCAAGAGCGGTAATGATAAGATCACGAGTATCTTCCATTGCCCAATCGAGAAGGGTAGCACGGGCGGCGTTCAGAAGCGGAATAGCAGACTTCTGCTCTTCAATTTCCGATACACGGACGGCGTTACGACGCTTGTCCACGTAGATTCGCATGGAACGCGAAGCGAGGTCTTCTTCATTACCTTCCAGAACGCTCGAACCAGTCGTGGCTGCATTGGAAAGCTTGTTAACCAGCGCAATCGTGATGCTGTCGCCAGCCTTCTTGGTCAGGTCTTCCTTGACCTGAATCACGCTGTTTTCATCGGTACCCATGAGAGGCTTAAAGCCGCCATCATGAAGGTACTGGGTGAAGAACTTGTCTTCCCACTGCTGGACAGTAAGTCCAGATGCTGCGTTAGTATCTGCCATAAATAAATATCCATCTTAGGGCATCACCGTCATCGCGACGGGGAAACCGGGGTTATATCAACCTCCGAGAATGTCGCCGATTGGAGTAGGGCCAGACCATGCTGGACCAGATCGGCTACCTACGGAGCGCTCATTAGCGAGAGATGTAGGCGCTTGACGATTGGACAAGCCTAGTTCCGCTTTCAATTCTTCGCGCAACTGGGCCTTAAGCTGCTCACGATCAGGCATTGCATTGCCAGACGAATATTGTCGGGCTTCCGCAATCTGGTTTGCGACCTGATAAGCAAAGGATGCTGGGTCAGATGCGCTTGCCATCTGCTGTACAAGATACGGATTGCGCTGAGCCTCCGCCTTGAACAACTCTACCTTTTCATCATAATCCGCCCACTTTTGACGGGCCAAGGTTTCGGTAAAGTCAACGCGAGCGCGCAATACCTGTTCCTGGACCATCTGCTGAACTTGAGGCATAACCTGATTTTGCGACTGAGCCGAAACCCATTCAGCATAACCAACCGGATCATAAGCCGGATCGGGCGGCCCCTGTTCTGCCTGCTGATTGTTCAACTGTTCAAAGTAAGCATCATACTGAGCAAGACGATCAGCCAACTGCTGCTTTTCAGCTTCAATCTGCTGTCGTTTTGTCCGCTCATCCTTGAGGGCTGCAATCGGAATATGCGCTGGCTCTTCGGTCTGCGTCGGCGTCACGCTCTCAGGTTCCTGAGTTTCGCCCGTTTCCTGACTTGCAAAACGTCCTTGTTCGTCGCGAGGCTGCCCTATCGTTTCAGGCTGCGCAGCTTCTACAGGTTCGTTTGGCTCGTCGCTCAAAATATCGTCCAGCGGTGTTCCGTCCATGTTTACCCTCTTCTCGACCATGCGTTGTCGTCACGTAATCGCCCGCAAGGCGGCGTCCCTTCTCTCGCCCGTTTAACCTCGGCGGCAGGCACTAATGGCAAGCCATTAATATGTAGCGCATACTACATTAACGAATGAATATGCGCAAGCGGCCTATACGGTCCCATCGGGACGACAAGCCAACCAAAAGTGCAGTATATGAACATTCATTCATGAAGCGCATTAGATAACCATTCCCATATTCTGAGCGTTGCTTAATGCGTTGGCTTGAGCCTGCATTAGGTCAACACCAGAGTTAACCTTCTTGGCTTCCGCATCAGCAATGTTCTTTTGTGTCTCGGATTGCGTTTTCTCGATATTAGAAGTAGCTGCCTGCAATGCCAACTGTTCCTGTATCTGCTGCTTCTGCATCGCTTCTGGCGCAGGTTCCTGCATCTTCTTAACAATGCCCATAAGCTTATCTTTGTCTCGCAAGCTGGATGCCTGAATAAGCAACTCAAGAGCCTGTGGCGGGAGTTGCGTCATGCTTGGCATCATCTTCATGAGAGTATCAAATTGCTCGGCCTGCACAGTCGGCGTGTCCATGCCCTCGTCTATGACAATATCAACATCCAACTCGGCAACAGAGTTTTTAATATTCACAACCTGCTGCGCCATTGGGTCTTGCGCCAAAAGTGCCAGTTTAGCCTCTGCCTGCGGATCATCGCCAAGACGCTCTCGAGCAATATCAAGCATGGTTTGAGGCTGGTTCAAACCAACCCAACGCATACTATTTTCATCATCTGTGATCCGAATCCAACGCGGGGCATCCCAATATTGCTT
>JAGWUK010000846.1 GCA_028868455.1 Burkholderiales bacterium
CGCTAACCCGAATTCGCCACCACAAGTATTCATTGATGGAATAGTCGTTACTTCAGGCTGCACGCCGGAGCGTTGCCAGAAGCCCAGCATCATGCCGTTGTCGAGTTTAAACAGGGCAAACGTCGCGCTGACATCGATCGCTGGGCGGCCAAGCAGGCGTGCATAAAATTCGGCGCTGGTGGCGGGGTTTTGTACATACCAGATCAGGTAAGGGGTAGACGACATGGTGAATCTCCTTGATTTATTTGCCATGATTGCGTAGCCACGGTGGCTGCGTGAAAGAGATTATTGCGGTAGCGGATGTCAGTTTTTGTCAGTAGCGTATCGCGCGCCGTATTTTCCCTAAGCCGGCAAAGCGCCGCTGGCAATATTGCTGCCGGAGCGGTTTTCGATTGTTTGATATGACGCAAAGCATGGACTGATCGCATTGTTATTTTTTGAATCCTTACTAAGCTGAGTCTGGTAACGAATGTCGTTTTCCATCAATTTGAAAGGGAATACATCCATGAATAAGTCGATACTGGCAGCAGCACTCACCGTATTAATGGCTGGCGCAACGCCTGTTTTTGCGCAGCAGCCAGCATCTGCACCTAAACCTCCGGTACCCGCGGCCAAGGAAAAAGCATCAAAGCTGACCGAGTTCGATAAACAGGCGGCTCAGGTGCAGGAGCAGATCAGAACAATGCATGAGCAGATGGCCAAAATCCAGCAGACGCAGGATCCGCAAGAGCGTCAAAAATTATTGCAGGAACATTGGGCAACGATGCAAAGCGGCATGGGCTTGATGCGCGGCATGTGGGGACCGGGCATGATGGGCGGCCCAGGTTTTCGTGGCGGCATGATGGGCGGAGGTCCAGGTTCAGGTCCTGGCATGATGGGCGGCGGCCCGGGAATGGGATGGCATGGAATGGGTCGGTATTATTCCAGGTTGACGCCAGAGCAAATGAAACAGCGCCAATACATGATGGATCAGTACATGGGTATGCAGCAACAAATGATGGACAACATGCTGCAACACCAAAACTATATGTGGGGTCAGCAACCCGGTAAATAAGCTTGGCAGGGTTGCGGTCAAGCCTTACCGCCGGTGTTACGCATAGTCGGCGTACGAATTTGTGCAGAATCCGTCGCCGCAATTTTTGCGTTATTGCACGCGTATGCCTTGCTGTTCGCGCCAGGCTTTTAACAGGCTTTGGCGTGAGCGTGGATAGCGGAGGCCGCTCGGTTGCATGCTGACGATGCGGTCGGTGCGGAAGTGGCGGAAATCGTCACGTAATTCGCACCAGCCCACAATTACGCGAACCTGATCGAAAAAAGCCAGCGCACACGGCCAGATTGTGCGTGCGCTGACTTCGCCACGCTCGTCGCGATAATTCAATGTCAGCTTATGTTCTTGCCGTATGGCTTGTCGTATCTGACGTAAATGCTCATCGTTGTCGGTGCTGCTGCATGTCGGGCCGATCAGTAAGCCATTGGTTTCCAGTTCGTGTCTTGCTTCGGCAGGTAGTACGGCGGCAATTTTGGCCAGCGCATCGCGCGCTGCGAAAGCCAGTCTTTGGTCAGCGCGCTCGGCTACCCAGCGCGAACCGAGTACGATGGCTTCGATTTCTTCTTCCGAAAACATCAGC
>JAGWUK010000847.1 GCA_028868455.1 Burkholderiales bacterium
TCGGTGCAACGTCGGTAAAGTCTGTCGCGCCATTACGACCCGCTTTGAATGGGGCGCTGCACGAAATGACAGGAATGGATTTGTAGCTGGCGATCGTGGCGTCGGTCGAATTGGCGATGAAGTTTTTCACATAATCGATCTGCGCCTGATTGACGATCTGGATGGCGCTGACGTCGCCGACCAGGGCAAAGTAGGCGGACATTTCAAAGTCAGTCGTTGTGCCTAGCGGCTGCGTTGCATAGCTCAGCGTGGCTTTGTGTTCGGTATCGACCAGCGGAGCAATAGAGGCATCGGCATCCACGATGGTGGTGCCGTCTTTGTATTTAAAGCCGCGCGCTTCGACATTGGTCTGATCTTTTTGCACGACCCATTTGCCGGATTGGTACTTCAATACCATTTGGATGATGCCCAGGCGGCGACCCCAGCTTTGTGCCATGACGGCAGGAATGCCATTGACGAGACCTTTTGTCGTATCCACTTGCGAGCTCGGCAAAGCTGCCAGCGACGCGTCAATGGCCGGCGCGCCAGTTTCCTTTGCTTTCGGGAAAATCAAATGAGAATGGCCCAACATCAGGGCGTCGATGCCGGTGGTGCTCAGATACAGGCTGCCGTTTTCCATTTTCGGGCTATACGGCGAAGCATCCAGACCGCCGTGGGACAAGGCAACCACCAGATCGGCGCCTTTGCTGCGCATTTCGGGGACGTATTTCACCGCAGACTCTTGTACGCCGTTGACCATGACTTTGCCAGCCAGATGTTTTTGATCCCAGTCCATGATTTGTGGCGGGACGAAACCGATAATGCCGACATTCAACGGCACGGTGATTGTGCTGCCGTCAGGTTTGGTCGCTGTAAATTGTTTGGCAACGATGGCATAAGGGTTGAAAATCGGTTTTTGGCTGCTGACGCCAACCACGTTGGCCAATACCAATGGGAAGCTCGGTGCGCCACAGGTGCCGGTTTTTTGTACGCCCGGGACGCCGAAATCGGTGTTGGTGATCTGGCTCAGGAAATTCAGGCCATAGTTGAATTCATGGTTGCCGATGCCGCCGCCGTCGTATTTCAGTGCGTTCATCACTTTATGCACCGCCATCGTTCCGCTGCATGTGACAGGTGCGGCCACTGCCTGATAGTCACCGAGCAGGGTGCCTTGAATAACATCGCCATCATCTAGCAAGACTGTATTCGGATTTTCGCTGCGTGCTGCTTTAATCAGCGTCGCTGTTCTCTCCAGTCCAAGTGACGTGTCTGCTTTCAAGCCGTAGTAGTCGTAGCTCAGCACGTTTTGATGAATGTCGGTCGTTTCGAGCAACGCGACTTTGAGCGTTGTTCCTTCCGGGATGGTTGGTGTTGGCGTGTCGGTCGCTTTATTGACGCTGTTATTTCCACAGCCAGCCAGAGCCATGACAGCGATCGGTGAAAGCAATAGTAATTTTTTCATTGTATCTGTCTAAAAAGGAAAAAAAGGAAACAGAATTTCCGTAAAAATGTTCCAGCAAGGCCAGGCCATCATGTCGGCAGGCATCGTCTGATGAAAGCCATAAGCCCGCTGGAGCGGTTTTGCGCAAGTCCTGAATGAAAAAGCGTCTTGATGAAACTTTTTCTTCATACGGCAACTTGAACCGAT
>JAGWUK010000848.1 GCA_028868455.1 Burkholderiales bacterium
TTTGCGTATTTCGGCCACCCATTCGTTCGCGATCAAATGGCTGGTGCCACGTTTGCACCGCTTTACCGAGCAATATCCTGAGCTCGATATCCGCGTCGACGCCAACGACCAGCGCGTCGCGCTGGATGATGACAGTACCGATATTGCGATCCGGTATAGCAAGACCGTCGGCGACGATGCGACAGTCTTGTTCAATGAGGTGCTGGTCGTGGCGTATAGCCCGGCGCTGTTGCCGCCCGGGCGCTCCGACCTGACGCTAGCCGATTTGCCCGATTTTCCCCTGTTGTACGAAGGGACGACCGCATCCTGGATTGCATTGCTGAACGCGAACAAAGTGCTGCAGCAACAGTACAATTTTTCCCGTTGCTATAGTCACGCTGGCGTTTTGGTGCAGGCAGCGGTTGCCGGGCAGGGTATTGCACTGGTGCCTTACACGATTGCTTTTGAGGATGTGGCAAAAGGTGCGCTCAAGTTATTGCCATGCCGCAGCGCGCCGTATGATCGCAGCTATTGCTTGCTGGTGAACCGTTTCAAAGAAGGGATGCCCAAGATCGCGCATTTTCGCAGCTGGATTCAGGGCGAGATGAATGCCATGGCGCGTATGCGGCCAACGTGAACACGGCGTGGAGTCACGACTTGATGCAGGCTGATGTCAGGCGGCACTTTCGTATCGAAAATTCCGTTCTGGATTGACAAAGCCGCGTCTGCCGCCTACCTTTTTTCTGCAGCCGGCGTCGTGTAATTTGTCGGCAATTTATGATGTTGAGGAAGGCGTGCCGGGCTGGTGTTTTTGCTTTAAGGCAGCCAGTCCTGCCAGCGCGTAATCGGTTAAATCCAGTGTCAGGCCGTTTTTGGGGTCGAACAAAGATGGCAGCGCCTGACCGAGCAGGGTTTTGGGCGCAATCGCCAACATGACGCAGGGCATGACCACGAACGCCAGGCCGCGCTGGACGGCGGCATGATCGGGCGGGAGGTCGAGCACTTGCGCGATCAGTTGCACCATGATGCGGATTTTCGGCAGCACGGCGACTTGCAGCAAGGTCGCCGCCTGGCTGGATGGCGACATCAGTTCATGTGCCAGCACGCTAAAGCCCCACGATTGCCCGGTGCCGACGGTGCGGTTGATGAACAGCGAAATCAGGGCGCGCAGTTTTTGCTCGGGGGGGGCGTCGGTTTGCCGGATTTGTTCGAGATCGGTGAGTTGCACCAGTTGCGCATGCGCCTCAATCAGGACGGCGGCATACAGCGCATCGCGGTCGCCAAAGTGGTAGTTGACGGCAGCCACATTGGTATTGGCTACAGCGCAGATTTCTTTGCTGGTGACGCGGCCATAGCCTTTGAGCGCAAATAACTGGCCGGCGGTTTGCAAAATCTGCTGACGTGTTTCCGCTCCGTCGGAGCGCGGCGAGCGGGGTTTCGTTGTTGTTTTTTTGCTGGAATTGGGCATGGCGGGATTATAGCTGATAGGGCAACTGCCAATTCGTCGCAGCGCAGGCAGGGCGTAGTGTTCAATTTTGCAATAGGCGCACATTGGCGCATTATCAGGATAGCGATGCGTTCTGCTAAAAAGCACACAATTAAGTGTAATTCAAATTTGAATTTGATGTTATGCTTCGATTTGTGAATA
>JAGWUK010000098.1 GCA_028868455.1 Burkholderiales bacterium
CAAAATGGATATCGTCGTGGGCGGTTTGCGTGCCTATAACAAAGAAGTGCTGGATGAAGAAAAACGTGTGTCGTTGTTAGGCCATTGGAAGCATGTCGAGGAGGCGAGCGGATTACCTTTTCTGATGACCGGCATGAGTCAGCCCGGATTTATCTACGATACAGAGCCCGCCTGCCGCGCAGTTGTTGCCGTACGCACGCTGGCCGATGAGTTACCTGCCCTGGCATCACTGTCAGTATTTCGTGCCATTCAACACGCCTTTTATGCAGAAGGCAAAGACGTGACGAATGTTGGCGTCCTGGCGCAAATTTGCGTGGCAGCATTGAACGAACTGGATGGTGGCAATGCTTTTGATGAAGCCAGTTTTTTAGAGACCATGTCGTCACCGATGTGTATCAATGAAACGCGACAGGATTTCGAACAAGTACAGCGTTGGGGCATACGTGGATTTCCGGCTTTGCTTTTATTGCACGAAAATGCTTTGCATATGTTGGCTGCTGGTTATACCAAATCAGCGAATCTGATCAATGCGATTCAGGAGTTACAACGCGTATGAAACACCTATGCCCACGCACGCGGATAGCGCCATCCGCCCCGGAATTTTCTCGCATCGTGCTTGGTTTATGGCGCATGGCCGATTGGAACCTGTCGGTGCAACAACGCGTGGCTTTTCTTGAGCAAGCGCTAGCGTTGGGCGTGACAGCTATCGATCAGGCCGATATTTACGGCGATTACCGAAGCGAACAATTATTGGGTGAGGCGATAGCGGCGGCGCCGCATTTGCGTAATCAGTTTCAGTTTGTCAGCAAATGCGGAATCAAGCTGGTATCCGCACAACGGCCGGCCCATGGCCTTCAGCACTACGATACCAGTCGTGCACATATCATCGCTTCTGCGGAACAATCCTTGCGTGCAATGCGCATTGATGTTTTGGATTTGCTGTTGATCCATCGCCCCGATCCGCTGATGGATGCCGACGAAGTGGCTGATGCATTTCATCATTTGCAGCAGAGCGGAAAAGTACGTCATTTTGGCGTTTCCAATTTTTCGAATGCGCATTTCGAGTTGCTGGCATCACGTTTTCCCATCGTGACAAATCAGGTCGAGCTTTCGCTATTGCATATGGACCCTTTGCACGATGGCACGTTGGATTTATGCCAGCGTTTGCGTATTGCGCCCATGATCTGGTCCGCGCTGGCGGGTGGGAAATTAATGCGCAGCGATAAGGACGAATCGGAGCAAGTGCGCAGAATAAGACCCGTGTTGGATCGTATCGCGACGGAACATGGCGTGACGGCCAGCAGCGTAGCTTTGGCCTGGGTTTTGCAAGATCCTTCAAAGCCCCTGGTGCTGACTGGTTCCGGGAAAATTACAGCGATTCAGGAGGCTGTCGCTGCGACGTCAATGGTGTTGAGCCGCGAGCAGTGGTTTGCCTTGTGGTGTGCATCAGCTGGTCGCCAGGTCGACTAGTCCGATACCGCCTAAATTTTTCGCAATGGCTTTTGCGTCTGCAATTTCTCTTGTAGGACATACGCAAAACCGCCCCAGCAGCGTTATAGCTCCTGATCATACGATGTGTATTGCCTCGTCGCCATGCCTTGCTGGAACGATTTTGCGTCAGTCCTGTCTCAATGCAACGTTTTAAAATTTACCACATATTTCTGTGTAAATTTGGCATGTTGGTATAGTATTACCACTGATACTCCTTGTTTTTAAGGCCGATTTTGCCGAATACGAGAAGGACAGACCCTGTGACTGTTTTTCAGTTTCTCCGCAGTAACTATCTGGCTTCCAAGACGATTCCCATTGATATGCGTCAATGGCGGGAGCAGGTTTTATCGTCCGTTTTGTTCTTTGTCCTGGTATTGGGGGCGTTGACGGCGATCCCCAGCACCATAATGGCGATCAGCGAAAATTTATGGGCGATTGTCGCGGTTGACCTCATGTCGCTGGTTTGGGTGGCCATCGTGTGGCGCCTGCCGTATCTCAGTTATCGCCAGCGTGCCTGGAATTTTTTATTGCTGCTGTATTTGCTCGGCATCTGGTTCCTGGTCGAGGTCGGACTGACTGGTCTGATCTATCTGATGGCATTTCCCGTCATGACGTCGATCTTGCTCAATATGCGGCAATCTGTGTGGGCGATCGCGATATCGGCATTGAGTTTGCTATTCGTCGGTTATCTGGCGGACGCCAATTTGCAAATCAATGGTTTCGATTCTCTACCGTTTTTGCGATGGCTGATCGTCACCATCAATTTTGCATTTATTTGCGCTGTCATTTCCATTTCGTGCGCAGTGCTTTTGCAAAGACTGGAAGCATCGCTGGAACGCCAGCAAATCATCACGCTGTCCCTGGAACAAGGACAAACTTCGCTGCGCGCTGCCAACGAAGAGTTGCGACTGACCGTCGCTGCAGTATCGCGTCTGAACGATATTGTGATGATTATCCAGTCAGACGATGAAAGCACGCAGTTTAAACGACTCAAAATCGTTTTCGTCAACGATGCGTTTCAGCGGCATACCGGCTATCGCAGTGAAGATGTGCTGGGGCGTCCGCCGCATTTTCTCAGTGGGCCAGCGACACAAACGGACGAGCTGGAACGTATCCGCTATGCCTTGAATCATTGCGAATCGGTGCATGTGGAGCTGATTATTTACACTCGCGATGGCAATGAATTCTGGATGGAAGCGGATATCGTGCCGCTCGCCGACGAGCATGGCAAATTTACGCACTGGGTGGCGACCGGGCGCGACATCAGTGCGCGAAAAAAATCCGAAGAAGATATCCATCGGCTGGCGTATTTCGATGTCTTGACGGGTTTGCCGAATCGCCGCCTTTTGCTTGACCGGATGAGCATATTGCTGGCGAATGCACGTCGCACAGAAATCATCAGTGCGGTGCTGTTTATCGACATGGACAATTTCAAATACATCAATGATGCGCGAGGCCATGCGGTTGGCGATGCCTTGTTGTTACAGGTAACCAGGCGACTGTGCGGCTTGTTGCGCGAAGTCGATACCGTGGCGCGCATCGGTGGCGATGAGTTCGTTGTGTTGTTGGCGAATATCGCAGAAGAGGTCAATGCCGGCGCGCATGTGGCGATGCATGTTGCCGAAAAAATTCGCCGGGAAATGACGCAGTTATTCGATATCGATGGCCTGATGTACAGCACGACTTGCAGTATCGGTGTGACTCTGCTGCCGCGCGACAACCAGAGTGCAGACGACTTGTTGCGTGAGGCGGATACTGCGCTATACCGCGCCAAATCCGGTGGACGCAACCAGGTCGCATTTTATGAGACCGGCATGCAATCCGAAATCGAGCAAAGACTGACGCTGGAGCGCGAGCTGACAGAGGCCTTTAGCAACGGGCAGTTGCAGATGGTGATGCAGGCACAGGTTGACCGATTAGGTAAAGCCAATGGCGGCGAAATGCTGATGCGCTGGAATCATCCCGTGCGTGGGCCGATCTCACCGGCCGTTTTCATTCCTGTTGCCGAAGAATCCGGCCTGATCCTGACGCTCGGAGACTGGGTTCTTCATGAGGGGTGCAAAGCCCTGGTGCGACTTGCAGAAGAAGGGATGCCTTTGTCTTTGTCAGTGAACGTCAGCCCTAAGCAATTTCGCCAGCCGGATTTTGTCAGCAAGGTTAAATTTGCTTTGGCTGATACCGGCGCATCGGCGAAGAATCTGGTGCTGGAGGTTACCGAGGGGCTGTTGATCGATAATTTACAGGATACGATTAGCCGTATGCATGAGCTGACGTCAATTGGCGTCCGGTTTTCTATCGATGATTTCGGAACCGGTTACTCCAGTTTCGCGTACCTGAAAAAACTGCCGTTGTACGAGTTGAAAATCGACAAAAGCTTTGTGCAAGACACGCCGGACGATCCTAATGGGACGGCGATTGTGCAATCCATTTTGTCGATGGCAGCGCACCTGGGTTTGCGGGTCGTTGCCGAAGGTGTGGAAACGCGCGAACAGGCGGAGTTTTTGATTGCGAATGGGTGCACATCCATGCAGGGCTTCTTGTTTGCGCGCCCGATGCCTCTCGATGACTGGATCGCCTTGCAGCGAAAATTGGGGGCAAGCGGCACGCATCTCGCTAAGAATGCTGATAAGTCGATTGCATCCACTCTATAAAAAGCTGTACCTCCGGACGTATGCTGGGCTGCGCTTCGTGTACCAGATAATAGGCGTGCGGCGGCGTCGCCAATTGCGTATCGAACAGCTTGACCACTTCGCCGCTGCGTATCAGATCCTGCGCGAAATGCTGACGCGTCAGTCCAATGCCATGTCCATGTTTGACCGCTTCCAGCAATAATCCCAGATCATCGACGCGCAGACCGTGCGCTGGCTCGGCCCAGTTCAGACCAGCCACTTCAAACCAGGGCTGCCAGGGTTCCAGTGCTGAACGAAGCAAGCGCGCATGACGCAAATCTGCCGGCGTATTGAGCGGCGGAATGGTTTTCAGGTAGGCCGGGCTGCCCACTGCAAAACTGGGTTCGATGAACAATTTGTGGGTCACCAGATTAGGATATTCACCAGCACCGAAACGCACTTCAACATCGCTCTCGGACAGGCTCAGATCGTATAGCGGTACGAACAGGTAGACCTCGATTTCGATATCCGGATGCAGCGCCGTAAAGCTGCTCAGGCGCGGCATGAACATATAACGTGCAAAGGTTGGTGGCAACGTGACTTTGACGCGCATCTGGTTTTGCGTCACCTTGTTTGGTAACGGAAAGTCGGACAGCGTACGCAATGCCGCCCGCACCACGTCCAGATACCGGCGGCCAAATTCCGTCAGCGTGACACTCCGTCCTTCACGCACAAAGACACGTTCGCACAGATGCTCCTCCAGCAGGCGGATGCGGTGCGACAAGGCCGATGGCGTGATGCACAATTCTTCGGCCGCAACAGCAAAAGAACCAAAACGTGCCGCAGCTTCAAAGGCGGACAGGGCGTGTACCGGAGGGAGACGTGTTGCCATACAAATTCCAGAGAAAATAATGCAGTTTACGCTTCGTCCCAGGCGATGATTTTGCCGGGGTTCAGAATATTTTTCGGATCAAATGCATGCTTGAGCATGCGCATCATGTGGATGGCGCCAGCGCCGTGTTCCTCAATCAGGAAACCCATCTTATGTATGCCGACACCGTGTTCGCCAGTGCAGGTGCCATCCATGGCGATGGCGCGCGTGACCATGCGCTGATTGACTTCTTCAGCGACGGCGACCTCTTGCGGATTCGATGGATCGACCAGCATCAGCACATGGAAATTGCCATCGCCGACATGGCCGATGATGGAATACAGGATATGGTGATTTTCACAGTCGAGTTGCGTTTCGCTGATACATTCGGCCAGGCGCGAGATCGGCACGCAGCAATCGGTGGAAATTGAGCGCGCGCCGGGGCGTAATTGCAGCAACGCAAAATACGCATTGTGTCGCGCCGCCCACAGACGTGAGCGGTCTTCTGGCCGGGTTGCCCATTCAAAATCGCCGGCACCGTTGGCGGCGGCGATCTCTTGCACGATTTCTGCCTGTTCGCGCACACCTTGTTCGCTGCCGTGGAATTCAAACAGCAACAAGGGTTTTTCAGGGAGCGTCAGTTTGTCGTGCGCATTAATGGCGCGCACACCGTTGGCATCCAGAAATTCTACCCGTGCAACTGGCACACCCATTTGTATGGTCTGGATGACGCAGTTGACCGCTTCGCTATTGCCGGGGAAGCTGCACACGGCGGCCGAGATCGCTTCGGGCAAAGGATACAGTTTGACGGTGACTTCGGTGATGATGCCCAGCGTGCCTTCGCTGCCGACGAAGAGTCGTGTCAGGTCGTACCCAGCAGAGGATTTTTTTGCGCGTGAACCGGTCTTGATGATGCGGCCATCGGCGGTGACGACGGTTAAGGCCAGGACGTTTTCGCGCATGGTGCCGTAGCGCACAGCATTGGTGCCGGAAGCGCGGGTTGCGCTCATGCCGCCCAGCGTCGCATCGGCACCGGGATCTATCGGGAAAAATAAACCGGTGTCGCGGATTTCCAGATTCAGTTGTTTGCGCGTGACACCGGCTTGCACGGTGGCGGTCAGGTCTTCAGGATGAACAGCAACCATTTTGTTCATCTGCGACAAATCCAGCGAGATCCCGCCGCGCAGCGCCAGAATATGACCTTCCAGCGACGAACCGGCACCGTATGGAATCACCGGAACACCATAGTGATGGCAGAGTTTGACGATGGCAGCGACCTCGTCGGTCGTCTGTGCAAACACCACGGCATCGGGCAACATGGGATCGTACGATGATTCGTCGGTGCCGTGATGCGCACGCACCGCTTGCGCGATGCTGCAGCGATCTTCCAGCAAGTTTTGCAGGGCGGACAATAATTCATCAGGCAAAGCTATTTTGACGGCAGCCAGATTCGCAGGGTGATTCATGTTGTTTATCCGGAAGGTGATTGGGCAGCTTTCTATTATGATGCGTTTTGCCAGATTGGGACGAAGGTGGGCAGGAATTAGCTTGCCTGTCGGCCAGATTTGTTGTTTGTGGTGCGCGATGTGCCACAAATTTGTGCAGGGCGGCGCACCATGGGCGACGCCCGGACGATTTCTTTTGGGTGTTATTTGGAATTGCCGGCAGTTTTGCCTTATGCTCAGGCACTTCTTTTTTAAAATTTTTCTGCTATGGGTAACCGACTTTCTAAAATTGCGACACGCACCGGCGACGCCGGGACGACTGGACTGGGTGATGGCAGTCGCATTGCCAAAGATGCGCTGCGTGTGCATGCGATGGGCGATGTGGATGAACTCAATTCGCACCTCGGCGTGCTGATGTGCGAAGACTTGCCGCCGCAGATGAAGCATGAGCTGATGTCGATCCAGCATGATTTGTTCGATATGGGCGGCGAGCTGTGTATTCCGGGTTATACGCTGATCACGGATGCTCAAGTCGCGCGGCTGGACGATTTGCTGGCGAAGTACAACGCCGATTTGCCACCGTTAAAAGATTTCATTCTGCCCGGCGGCTCGCGTGCTGCGGCGATTGCGCATGTCTGTCGCACCGTGTGTCGCCGCGCAGAACGCGCCATTGTCAGTCTCGGTCACAGCGAAACCATCAATGAGCATCCGCGTCAGTATATGAATCGCTTATCGGACCTGATGTTTGTTTTGTCGCGTGTCCTGAATCGCTATGCAGGTGGTAGCGATGTCTTGTGGGAAAAAGAGCGCGAACGTTGATTTTTATATACTCCCTGTTTTTTATTGAAAAATTCATTGATAGCGCTGATTCTAAGCGCGGGTTGAAGAAATACTATAGGGGAGTATATGTTGTGGCGAAATGGCTTGGGCATTTCCTGATGAGGCGAAAGTGCGTCTCGATCAGCATCGCTGTCTGATTTGCTTCGCTGCCTAGGGAGGAGGAAGGTCGTCTGCGTTGGCGGGCGGCCATTTTTTTGCAGCAGATTCAAGGTTAAGCGCCGGTGTTTGCGGACGTCGTCGCTTGATGGATTTGCACAAAATCCGGCGCTGTGCTTTAATTTGCAACCTAGTTGCAAATGTCGAGGCTTAAAATTCACTCCACGCTGTTATCCATTCTGTTTGCCACCTCGATTGCCGGTGTGCTCAGTATCTCTGCCGCGGCAATATTTTCATTTTCTCTGCTGACGAAAGTTGTTGAGCGCATGGTCAGCCTGTCGGTTGGCATCATGCTGTCCACGTCCTTGTTGCATGCTTTGCCGGAAGCGTTTGAATCCGGCGCCGATCCGCATACCTTATTCGCCTGCCTGCTCGCTGGTTTGCTGACGTTTTTCCTATTGGAGAAATTGGCAATTTTGCGGCATTCGCACCATCATGAGGGAGATGGCCACCATCACGAACATGGGCATGACGCCAGTGAAGCTGGCAAGGCTGGCTGGATGATTCTGGTCGGCGACGGCCTGCATAATTTTACCGATGGCATTTTGATTGCCGCGGCGTTCCTGGCCGACCCGAATCTCGGATTAGTCACGGGCCTGGCCATTATTGCGCATGAAATTCCGCAGGAAATCGGCGATTTTATCGTCTTGCTGAATGCTGGATTTACCCGCATGCGCGCATATATGTACAACCTGATTTGCAGCATGATGGGGGTCGTGGGTGGCGTGCTTGGCTATTTCACGCTGGGGCAGGCCAGCTCCATGATTCCGTATGTGCTGGTGTTTGCGTCATCTGGATTTATCTATATCGCCGTCAGCGATCTGATGCCACAAATGCAGCGCCGCGCGACTCTGAGAGAAACCATTCCGCAAATCATTCTGATTGGCGTCGGTGTGATGTTGGTTTTGTTCGTGACACGACATCGCTGAACTGTGTCATCTGCTGCAGCGATGCCGATGCGTGTGTTGATGCGCTTATTTAGCGACAGGCCGGCTGGGATCGGCGCACCATTCGCTCCAGGAACCCGGATACAGTGCCGCGCCGGACAAACCGGCAACTTCTAGCGCCAGCAAGTTATGGCAAGCTGTGACGC
>JAGWUK010000849.1 GCA_028868455.1 Burkholderiales bacterium
GTAGGGTTATTGTTCATGTGGAGTGATAATTGATGAAAATTAAAGTATTAATTGTTGATGACTCTGCATTGATCAGAAGTGTAATGAGTGAAATTATAGGTAGCCAACCTGACATGGAGGTAGTTGGGGTTGCACCAGATCCGCTTGTTGCACGTGAAATGATTAAACAAACGAATCCGGATGTTTTGACATTGGACGTTGAAATGCCAAAAATGGATGGTTTGGATTTTCTAGAACGACTTATGCGGCTGCGTCCTATGCCCGTCATTATGGTGTCTTCGTTAACTGAACGAGGGTCTGAGATCACTATGCGCGCCCTTGAACTTGGTGCGATTGATTTTGTAACGAAACCTAAACTTTCCATACAAAGTGGAATGCTTGAGTACACGGAGTTGATAACCGATAAAATTCGCGTTGCTTCTAAAGCAAGGATTAAGGCGCGAACGCTCCCATCGTTTGATCACGGAAAGGCCTCCGCAGAAGTATTGCCTCTGGTTAGAAATCCGCTGACAAGTAGCGAAAAATTGATCATTCTTGGGGCCTCTACTGGAGGGACTGAAGCTATAAAAAGCTTTTTGATGCAAATGCCATCGGATTGTCCTGGTATTTTGATTACACAGCATATGCCTGAAGGTTTCACGCGTTCATTCGCGAAACGATTGGATGGACTTTGCAAGATCGCGGTATGCGAAGCAACCGGTGGCGAGCGGGTATTGCCAGGTCACGCTTATATAGCCCCTGGACATTCACATTTATTATTGGCAAGAAGTGGCGCCAATTATGTAACTCAACTTGATGAAGGTCCGACGGTCAATCGCCATCGACCGTCGGTTGACGTTTTATTTCGGTCTGCTGCGATAAACGCTGGGAAAAATGCTGTAGGGGTAATTTTGACAGGAATGGGTAAAGACGGTGCCGCAGGTATGTTGGAAATGAAAAACGCTGGCGCATACAATTTTGCCCAAGATGAGGCAAGTTGTGTAGTATTTGGAATGCCGCGGGAAGCGATTGCAATTGGAGCGACAAATGAAGTTGCGTCTTTAAATGATTTGCCCGCAAAAGTTTTGCATTATCTGGCGACGCATGGAAGTCGCGCATTGCGGGTTTAAAAAACAAAACGTTGCCTTGCTGCACTTAAAATACCGTTTAATCTCAATTTAACCGATAATACTAATAACTGTCCTTCAAGAAATAGTGGAGTAATTCATGGCCGATCAAAATCTCAAATTTTTAGTTGTCGACGACTTTTCTACAATGCGGCGCATAGTCAGGAACTTGCTCAAAGAGCTGGGGTATTCCAATGTTGACGAGGCTGAAGATGGGGCTATGGGCTTGGCGAAGCTCAAAAATGGCGATTTTGACTTCGTCATTTCGGACTGGAATATGCCAAATATGGATGGCTTGACTATGTTGCAGCATATTCGAGCGGATCCTGCATTAGCAAAAATGCCGGTACTTATGGTTACTGCTGAAGCTAAAAAAGAAAATATTATTGCTGCAGCCCAAGCTGGAGCGAACGGTTATGTGGTTAAGCCATTTACTGCCGCCACGCTGGACGAAAAATTATCTAAAATTTTTGAAAAGTTGGGTAAGAGTGCATAAATGCATATCAAATGTTGGCGCT
>JAGWUK010000850.1 GCA_028868455.1 Burkholderiales bacterium
GGAAGCGTGTTTAAGTTTGCCCGTTCAGTTGAGTTAAATTTTTACCGGTATTGAAAATCTGAATTTCGTTCTTGTAAGCCTCATATTCCATGCGCCTTACAGGTCATTTTGGTGAATTAGCGTTCGACCTGACGCATCAAGTCAAGAAATAGGGGTGAGATGAAGAAATAGCGGTACCCTTTTAAGTGACTAAGCTTTCAAGGAGAACGTTGATGCACCATCTCACCACAACCGAAAGATACCAGATCGGACACGATTTACGTCTGGGATTATCCTCAGCGAAGATTGCCCAAGCGACGGGACGTTCAATACGAACCATGCAGCGAGAGATATCGAGCAATGGGGGGCGCAATGTTGATGGCGTCGAACAAGCGATCAAGAAACGGCAGGTGCGGGCAAAGGCCAGCGCGAACAATCATCCGACGATTGAAGACACGGTTTGGGAGAAAGTGCTCAATCGTATCAAATGTAAGCACTCCCCCGATCAAGCGATCGTTGCGGAAAGACTTTCGATCAGTATTTCATTGGTGTATCGCTATCTGCATCGCCACAAAGAAATCAAGTTACTACGCCATTTACGCCGCTACAGAAGCACGCCACGACGTGGCACAACGGGCTGGGTCAAACAGGCCAAATCAATCAAACAACGGCCCAAAGAAGTCTTAACACGTGAATGCGTTGGTCATATGGAAACTGACAGCATTGTAGGTAAGCGCAATGAACACTATAAAATTCTTGTTACCATCGATAGAGCAACACGATTTGTGCGTCCTGGATGGGTCAGGGATGGATCATCGAAAACCGTGGCACGTCATTTCGAGCGATGGATGACAGATACACGTTTGCCTATACTCAGCATCATCACCGACCAAGGTAGCGAATTTGCAGGCTTGCCACAATTATTTGCCGACAATCTGTATGCATGTGACCCAGGCAAGCCGTACCAGAAAGGCGCCGTTGAAAACATGAACGGTCTCATTCGACAATCTATTGCGAAAGGCAAAAGCTTGCGTAGCATCACGCAGGCAAAGCTCAACTTCATCGCCAATGAGTTGAACAATCGCCCGCGAAAAAGGCTTGGGTATACAACCCCTGCACAGCTATTATCTGAGGTGACCGCCGCACGTCAGGTCGAACGCTAATTCTCCATTTGATTCCGAAAGGGGCGTGGAATAAGCGGTTTTCGTTTTTGATGTTTCTGCGTCTCTGCTTTTTATTTGCCGCCGCGCATGATTTTCTGAGCGAGCGACGGCGCAACGCGGTTGATGAAGGCGAGCAGCCGTGTTTTGCCGATCAGCATCTGATAGAGGTCGTTGATGAAATTTTTCCAGAATTCGTCAGCCAGCTGGTCGGCTGTGATCTTGCCTTGTCCGCGCCCTGCTGTCATCGCCGTATCGACCAGTGGCGGCAACACCTCGAACACCCGCACGGGCGTGTTTTCCAGTTGCCAGCGCAAGCTTTGCGAAAAACTGTGCAAGGCTGCTTTCGACGCGCAATACATGGAAGCGTTTTCTTTGGGGACGATGGCCAGGCCAGACGAAATATTGATGATGGCTGCGTCTGTCTGTTGCACCATTCGCGGCAGATAAGCGCGACACAATAAAGCCGCAGCCAGAAAAT
>JAGWUK010000099.1 GCA_028868455.1 Burkholderiales bacterium
ATGTCCGCGAGCATTGTTTTTAAAAATGGTTGCGCATTAGTCCGACAGCCAGGCCTTCAAGCGAGAAATCAATATCATTCTCGCTGACTTTAATTATGGGAAAGTCTGAATTTTCTGGATGCAACTCTACGCCATGCATTGTTTTTTTGTAACGCTTTACGGTTACGTCATTTCCAAGTCTGGCGACGACGATCTGGCCGCTATGCGCCACATCAATTTTCTTTACAGCTAATAAATCGCCTTCAATGATTCCCGCATCACGCATTGACATTCCTCTAACTTTTAGTAAGTAGTCTGGCTTCGCAGAAAAAAACGATGGATCAATTTGATAGGTTGCTTCAATGTGCTCACTTGCAAGAATTGGGGAGCCGGCGGCTACTCTTCCAATTAATGGGAGATTTAGCTGGGTGTCGTTGATGTGTGCTTGCGTGAATTGAATTCCAGGAATATGTCTCGAAAGCGTAGACTCACGCAAACGAATGCCGCGTGAAGTGCCTGCTGCAATTTCAATGACTCCTTTTCTAGCTAGTGCTTGTAAATGCTCTTCCGCTGCATTTGTGGATTTAAAGCCCAGCTCTGCGGCGATTTCTGCTCTAGTGGGAGGGAATCCAGTGTTTTGAATTGCGTCCTTAATTAAATTAAGAATTTGTTCTTGGCGCGCAGTGAGTTTAAGCATGGGTATGAATGATTTAAATTAAGGCTGAGTATACAAGCAGCCTGTATTTTTATACAGTGAAGATGTGAATGCAAGGGGGGAGTGGCATAAAGATAGATATTGTTTGTTTGGTAGCTGTTGTTGAATTTATTGAAAATTTATCTGAACTGAGTTACTATTATCGGCTTTCCTCTTCCTGCACTCGTCTTGACGCCGGGGCAGGCTATTTTTATTGTCCACAAGGAGAATATATGCGTCATTATGAAATCGTATTTATCGTACATCCCGATCAAAGCGAGCAAGTTCCCGCAATGATCGAGCGTTATAAAGCTAGTGTTGTTGCTCGTGGTGGTCAGATTCATCGCATCGAAGACTGGGGGCGTCGTCAGTTGGCTTACATGATTCAAAAGCTGGCAAAAGCACACTATGTCTGCATGAATATTGAGTGCGATGCTGAAACTTTGCTTGAGCTGGAAACAGCATTTAAATTCAATGACGCTGTTCTGCGCCACTTGACAGTTAAGATGAAAAAAGCTGAAACAACTCCGTCGCCAATGATGAAGGCTGTTCAGAAAGAAGATGCGGCTAAAGCGCAGCGCGTTGAAGCGCCAGCTGCTTAATTCTCTTAATTTGAATTGGTCGTGTTATTAACTGAGTGAATCAACTTAAAGTTCGGGCGAAAGTAGTTGAAAAAGCGCCTCTGCGCTATACGCCCGCAGGTATACCGGTCGCATCGGCACTATTGATGCATCAGTCGCAGCAGATTGAGGCAAAAGCCGGGCGTTTGGTTGAGTTTGAAATTCAGGCGTTGGCTGCCGGTGAGATTTCGAGCCGATTTGATAGCCTTGCTATGGATGTCGATGTTGAGTTTACTGGGTTTTTAGCACGCAAAAACCGCAACAGCAAAAGTCTCGTATTTCACGTTACGGATTTCGAGATTAATTTACTAGATTAGGAGCCAAAAATGGCATTCGGTAAAAAATTTGATAAAAGCAAATTGAAGCAAAAGCGTCAACAACAAAACCCTTTGTTTAAACGCAAAAAATTCTGCCGTTTCACAGCGGCACACGTTGAGAAAGTTGATTACAAAGATATCGACACTCTGAAAGATTTTGTGCAGGAAAACGGCAAAATCATGCCAGCACGTTTGACTGGTACTAAAGCATTGTATCAGCGTCAAGTTGATACTGCGATCAAGCGCGCACGCTACTTAGCGTTGTTGCCTTACACTGATCTGCACACAGCGTAATTGACGGCAAGATATTAGGAGAAAAATATGCAAGTTATTCTGATGGATAAAGTCGTTAATCTCGGCAATCTCGGTGATGTAGTTCGTGTAAAAGATGGTTACGCTCGTAACTTTCTGATTCCGCAACGTATGGCGCGCCGCGCAACGGCTGCTGCAATCGCCGAATTCGAAGCGAAGCGCGCAGAATTGGAAAAAGCCGCTGCTGAGAAGTTGGCCGCGGCTCAGGCTCAGGGCGAGAAATTGTCTGGACTGACAGTTCAAGTGTTGCAAAAATCAGGCGTGGATGGACGTTTGTTTGGTTCTGTTACCAATTTTGATATTGCTGAAGCTTTGGTTAAGCAAGGATTCGCAGTTGAGAAGGCGCAAGTTCGCTTGCCGCAAGGTCCGTTGAAGATCGTTGGTGATCATTCCGTTTCTGTCGCATTACATTCTGACGTTGTTGTTGATGTAACTGTTGCAGTTTTGGGTGAGCATGCTTAAGTTTTAATTGATTTTTCTTTAAAAGAGCCGGGTTGTCCCGGCTTTTTTATTGATGCCGATTTTTTTTCATCTCATTCAAGTATTGGTTAATCAGATGAGATGCTTAGGCTCATAGTATTTTTATTTAGCAGGTATAATGCGCGCCATGAAACCGGTTTCGGATCCACAACTTGACGCAATTCGCGTCCCGCCACATTCGATAGAAGCAGAGCAATCCGTGCTAGGCGGATTGTTACTTGACAATGCTGCCTGGGATAGAATTGCCGACTTCATCGGTGAAGAAGATTTCTATCGCTATGACCATCGGATTATTTTCCAATGCATGGTTAAATTGATTAACTCATCCAAGCCAGCCGATGTCATTACTGTTTATGAGTCGCTTTGTGGCTTAGGGAAGGCAGAAGACGCTGGGGGATTAAGTTATCTCAATGCTTTGGCGCAAAATACACCTTCAGCTGCAAATATTCGACGGTATGCAGAAATTGTCCGGGATAGGGGGGTATTGCGCAAACTTATAACGGTATCGGATGAGATTGCTGGAAGTGCATTTAATCCGCAAGGCAAGGAAGTCAAGCAAATGCTTGATGAGGCCGAGTCGAAAATATTTGCTATTGCCGAAGAGGGGGCGAGAGGAGCTCAGGGGTTTCAATCCATTCAACCGTTGTTGACGCAAGTAGTCGAGCGTATTGATGAACTGTATAACCGTGACAATCAAAATGATATAACGGGAGTTCCGACGGGATTTACTGATCTCGACAAAATGACATCAGGTTTGCAACCTGGAGATTTGATTATTGTTGCTGGCCGTCCATCGATGGGTAAGACTGCTTTTTCGTTGAACATTGGCGAAAATGTTGCGATAGATAGTGGGTTGCCAGTCGCTGTGTTTTCAATGGAAATGGGGGGAGCTCAGCTGGCCATGCGTATGCTGGGCTCCGTTGGTCGTTTGGACCAAAGTCGCTTGCGCGTTGGAAAGTTAAACGATGAAGATTGGCCTCGCTTGACCCATGCCATTCAAAAAATGAATGACGCGCAGTTGTACATTGACGAAACGCCCGCTTTAAGTTCCATTGAATTACGTGCCCGGTCGCGACGATTGGCGCGGCAATGCGGCAAGCTTGGGTTGATTATTGTCGATTACTTACAATTAATGTCTGCAAATTCGGCTGGTGAAAATCGCGCTACAGAGATTTCGGAAATTTCTCGAAATCTGAAAGGTCTTGCCAAAGAGTTAAATTGCCCGGTAATTGCTCTGTCTCAGTTAAACCGCTCGCTGGAACAGCGACCAAATAAGCGGCCAGTCATGTCCGATTTGCGGGAATCGGGAGCGATCGAACAAGATGCTGACGTTATCATGTTCATCTATCGCGATCAGGTTTATAACCCGGACTCCCCAGATAAAGGTACAGCTGAAATCATTATTGGTAAACAGCGAAATGGGCCAATTGGGAGTGTGCGATTGACATTTTTGGGTGAATACACGAAGTTTGACAACTATGTTGGCTCGTTATCGGTATATGGCGATAATGAATAGATGACACATAGTCGGAATTCGGAAAGTGAAGCGCAAGATTTTTTTAAAATCAGGTAATTGGTTTCGCTAATCAAAGCGATTCCGGAAATTCTAAATTTTCAGTGAGAAAAACATGTTTGGACGTTTGATGCCTACAGAGGGTAAATTCTTTGAACTTTTCAATCAACATGCAGAGTTATGTGTAAAAGGATCCAAAGAAATGGTCGCATTAATGACCAATTTTGATGATCTTGAAAATCGTGTGCATGCGATTGAGGGAGTGGAAAAGCAGGCTGATACAGTTACTTATAATACGATCGAATTACTGCATAAGACCTTCATTACCCCGCTTGATCGGGATGATATCCACAAATTGATTACACGAATGGATGACATCTTGGATTTATTGGAAGATGCCGCGCAAACCATTTCACTTTATGACATTCGCGAAATCACGCCAGAGGCGAAGCGTTTAGCTGAATTGTGTTTAGCTTGTTCTGAAAAAGTCAGATCCGCAGTTGCGTTATTGCACAACATGGATAACTCACGTGAAATTTTATCAATTTGTGAAGAAATTGATCGTCTGGAGTCGGATGCCGATCACGTAATGCGAGCTGCTATGTCGAAATTATTTCGAGATGAGCCAGATGTGAGAAATTTAATAAAATTAAAAGCAATTTACGAGATATTGGAAACAGTAACTGATCGTTGTGAAGATGTGGCAAACATCATTGAAGGCATTATCGTTGAAAATGCCTGATTTTCGAAGAAGGTAGCTTCGCGCCAAGCAGTCGCTGATCGGTGCGTATTTAATTAGTTAGAAATTATTAATTTCCTAGCATGTTTCCACTCTCGTGGAGGTAAGTAATAGATTGAGTATATTCCATGCACACATTACAAATTAGCTTTTATGTCATTGCGGCTTTAGTCGTATTGGCATTGCTATTTGATTTCATGAATGGTTTTCATGATGCAGCAAACGCAATTGCAACGGTAGTTTCTACTGGTGTTCTAAAACCACAAACTGCGGTCGCGATGGCGGCAGTATTTAATGTCATTGCCATTTTCGTTTTTCAATTGAAAGTCGCGTCGACTGTTGGAAAAGGGACGATAGAGCCAGCAATAATTGATCACTATGTAGTTTTTGGTGCTTTAGTTGGCGCAATTTTTTGGAATCTTGTTACATGGTATTTTGGCATTCCTTCGTCGTCGTCTCATGCATTGATCGGTGGACTTGTCGGTGCTGCTGTTGCGAAGGCTGGGACTGGTGCATTGGTAGCGTCTGGGTTAATTAAGACGATAATTTTTATTGTTGTGTCCCCTTTGCTGGGATTTGTACTTGGCTCATTGATGATGCTATTGGTTTCGTGGCTATTTGTAAAATCGACGCCAATGAAGGTAGATAAGTGGTTTCGACGATTGCAATTAATTTCCGCTTCTATGTATAGCCTCGGACATGGCGGTAATGACGCTCAGAAGACGATGGGGATTATCTGGATGTTGTTGATCGCAGGGGGTTATTCTTCCGCGACAGATCCTTTACCAACATGGGTTATTGCATGTTGCTACAGTGCGATTGGTTTCGGTACCTTATTTGGTGGCTGGCGTATTGTTAAAACGATGGGGCAAAGGATTACCAAACTAAAACCAGTGGGTGGGTTTTGCGCAGAAACCGGCGGTGCAATTACCTTGTTTATCGCGACCGCGTTTGGTATTCCGGTTTCGACTACTCATACAATTACAGGTGCTATTGTCGGTGTTGGATCTGCTCAAAAAATGTCTGCAGTCCGATGGGGAGTTGCCGGTAATATTGTTTGGGCATGGATATTAACTATCCCAGCTTCAGCTTTTGTTGCTGCGATTGCTTGGTGGGTAGGCAAACAAATTTTGTGAGGTAAAATGCGCCACTTGCGGGCGCATTTTTAATGGTACCGAAACCCCAATATGCTTTGAACTTCGCCAATGCATGCCCAGCTAACCCGGGCTAACTCTTCTTCGTTATCAAGCTGATGTTGGTCAAGTTCGACTTTTGATAATTCCGATTTAATGAGTGGTCTCCAGAAATTATCTAATTCATTGTCCAGAGCTTGCTTTGTTTGTCCTGACACGCCATATAGCGGGAAACTAGAAAATCGTTTTTGTAATGCTACCCGCAAATTTTCTTCGACTTTAGGGAGATAATTTTGGTAAATTCGAACATGCTTCATTTCATGCTCCAAAATCGCTTTGTATGCGCAAGTGTCAGGTAAGAATTCTTTGCCAATATATATCTGAAGTGGCTGGTATGTCAGGCTGATCTCTATACGCGGTGCGTAACATTCCCCGCCAGTTTACTCGTCTTGCCAAGTGATGCCATCTGCATCGATTTTTGTAATTGATTCTACTGAGGTTAACCCTATGACGTAATCACCGGCCGCAGAAGTGACGCTCATTTCATTGAGTTTTCGACTGCTTATCTGATTGTTTACGTTAAATCCATTTTGCTGTGAGCTAACGAGAACAACCGTTTTGTATATTTGATTTGAGCAACGATGTGCTAGTACCGTACTTTTCCGTGCTTCAGCTGAGTGGAAAGAGAAAAATAGGACGCTAGCAATCAGCGGAATACAGGTCTTGTACATGCTAAGCCTCGTTATTTGTAATTCTACATTTGCTTAAATAGGTGTACGAAACTTCGACTTACTTCTAATTTCTCACTTAAACCCTTAATTTGAACGAGATGGCGTCCACGTAAGTCACGAATTACGCCAGAGATTGCCTTGGTATTGACAAGTGTGGAGCGATGGATTTGCCAAAATAAATTAGGATCAAGTTCATCCGCCAAATCTCTCACTGGTTTTCGAATCAGCGCTTCGTAGCTGGCGGTTTGGACGCGCGTATATTTTTCATCTGATTGAAAAAATAAAATGTCCTCAACGGGAATAAGACGCAACTCTTGTCCAATGGAAGCTTGTATCCATTGCAGGTAACTTTGCTTCGGAATAATGCCCATTTGTTTGGCCAGGCTCGATAGCATCGCAGACATGTCATTGGGTTGGGTACTATCTGAAAGCCTATTTTTCAAGCGTTCCACCGTACGTGTCAGGCGATCTATGTCGGCTGGTTTTAAAACGTAGTCGATTGCGCCATGATCAAAGGCCTCTACGGCATACTGATCATATGCCGTTATAAATACAATGTGCGTCTTGCTGCCAATTTCTTTCGCTGCCTCCAATCCAGTCTTGACAGGCATTCTGATGTCCAGGAATACCAAGTCAGGTTTATGTTTTTCTACGAGTTGAACTGCCTCTTCACCATTTTTGGCTTCGTCGACAATTTGTAATTCTGGCCATACTTGTTCGAGGCGCGATTTAAGTTGATCGCGCATCAGTCTCTCGTCGTCTGCAATTATTGCGGTAGGCATTTTTATATTAGTTAGCTAATTCATAAGGGATTTCAATGGTAACGCAAACACCGCTAGGTTGATTCGGCGTGATAATCATTTGCGCTTTTTCTTTGTAAAGTAATTTAAGGCGTTCACGAATATTCTGCAAGCCGAGTCCCGTACCGTTGCTCGGCATCGCACCAAACCCAAGGCCATTGTCACTGACTGTTACTCGCAATTTGTTGTGTGCAACCTCAGCTCTGAATTGTATGGTTCCTCCCTCTGCCTTGCATTCCAATCCATGTTTTATTGCATTTTCTACTAAGGACTGAAGCATCATGGGGGGGAACGATGCGCTTCTGAGTCCTTCTGGCATCAGAAAATCGACTTCCAGTCGCTCTTCCATGCGCATTTTTAGCAAATCAAGGTATGACCGTATCATGTCCGCTTCGCGGCCAAGATTTGTTGTGGAAGCGTTTTCTCGCATTTGTGGCAAAACGGCACGTAAATATCCGATGAGGCTACGTTGCATGGCCGCTGCGCGCGGTGGGTCAGTTTCGATGAGGTGTTCGACCGAAGCTAATGTATTAAATAAAAAATGCGGCTCTACCTGTGCTTGCATCATTTGCATTTGTGCCTCACTAACCTGGCGCAAAAGAGATTCTCGTTCGGCAGCTGATCCTGCTTCTTTGGCTTTTTCTTCGGCGCGGATTTTGCCTCCCATGAGTGCCTTCATGCCAAATAAACCAAACACTAAAAGCATGACAAAATTAACGAACCATTTAGATGAAGTGCGTTTATAACTCCTGACTTCCTCGTCAGCCGCGTCCGCAACAGCATTGTTGATATCTTCACTAATTTCTTTTGCAACCTCTGGGGGGAGTTTTATATGAATATCATTTTTTCCCGAAATTTCTGGAGGGGCGGCTGGCGCTGTTGGCGCAGGAGTTGCGGTCGGCGGAGTAGGTGGCGATGAATCTGGTGTTATTGGTGAGGCAGACGTATCCTCATTTTTAACCCGAATTCCATTTTCGTCGATTTCAATTTGTTTGCCTTTGGCGCCTGCATTATTTTTTCGAATGTGGATGCCTGTATTGTCAATTTCAACACTGGTATCTGCATCGGTAATGCGTTTGGTTTTGCTTGTCTTTTTGGGTGTTTTGCTTTTCGTTACAATGACGCTCTCTTCGGATGTAAATAA
>JAGWUK010000851.1 GCA_028868455.1 Burkholderiales bacterium
TGCGCAAAAACTTTGAAGGCTATAACCTGACCTTGAATGAAGTGCTGATCGGCACCCCCAGAGCGAAAGATGGCGATACGCAAATCGAGGTCATACTGAAACAATTACGTGAGCGCCAAGTATCGCGCGAACAATTGGAAACCTATAAAACCAAAGAAACCGCCGCTGTACAAGAGCGTATTTTGCGTGAAGCCGAAGCCAGAGCCAAACAACAGACCGCAATTACTGAATCGGAACTGGCCGTGAAAATCGCCGAGAATCAGGGTAGTGCCGCAGTTCAAAAAGCGATCAAATCTGCGGAAGAAGCTCGTCAGACTGCCGCTGGCGCTGCCGACGCGAAACGTTCTCTGGCCAATGCTGAAGCCTATCAGTTGCAACAGGTCGGTGAAGCGCAAGCGAAGGCAACGCGCCTTAACGTCGAAGCCTACGGCGGGCCAGAACTGCAGTTCCAGCAAACTGTCCTTTTGCGTTTTGCGGAAGCCATAGAAAAAGGGCGCATCGCCATGGTGCCAAGCATACAAACCGGCGCTGGTGCCAATAGTTCGGCCGTCGATGCCTTCCTTGCTTTAGCTGCCAAGGATTTGCTCAATAAGGAGCCCGAGAAAAATACGGTTACCGCAAATTAGATTTCAGAAGCGCTTATTCCATGCGCCTTTTCGGCCAATCATGGTCGGAAAGGCGCGTGAATAGTGCGCCGTTGTTTTCCTCAAATCGCAGTGAGAAATAAGGAAAGAAAAAAAGACCTCGGCAAGAATTTGAAGGAAAATTCATCCTTAGGGTCATAGTATTTCAGATGCCTCCTTTGGTCGCACTGACAGTCAGCGCAATGCTATTTTCAAAACGGAATACAGCACGATGAAAACGACAGCAGAAATTTTTCAGCAGGTTCTGTGTAACGCAGCCAATCCGGATCGTGCGCTGACCATGCGAGCCTATATGAAAAATCAGTTTGTATTTTTTGGCGTTGCCACGCCAGAGCGGCGCCAACTTTGTCGCCCGCTCATGCCTCAGCCAGGGCAACTCACTGCGACGCAACTCATAGAACTGGTTCAGGATTTATGGACATTCGAGCAGCGCGAATTGCATTATCTGGCAATTGATCTTCTGGCCAGGCATTTTCGGCTACTCGAGGTTTCTCATATCGACTGGGTGCTGCAATTGGCGCAAACGCATTCGTGGTGGGATACAGTCGACGGGCTGACGAGTGTCATCGGCGATGTGTTGAAGCTGCATTTGTCGGCAGACCGGCACGAGCAATCCATCATGGACCAGGCACTGCGCCACGAGAATTTCTGGATACGGCGCGTCGCCATGCTGCACCAATTAGGCTGGCGCGATCAAACCGACGTAGCGCGGCTGTTTGCCTACAGTCTGCAACTGGCCGAAGAGAAAGAATTTTTCATTCGCAAGGCAATTGGCTGGGCGTTGCGTGATTACGCCTGGCACGATCCTGGCCGGGTGCAACAATTTTTGGCACGGCATCAAACCCAGCTTTCGGGACTCAGCTACCGTGAAGCAGCAAAAAATCTGCATCGTTTGTTGTAATGGCGAGCTGGATGTTGATGGCAATCCGATTGCTGAATCTATTTAGAAACATACGAACGTAAAATTAGCAGCG
>JAGWUK010000100.1 GCA_028868455.1 Burkholderiales bacterium
CAGCCTGACCGACATAGAACTCGGCGTACGGCGTAATACCGTATTTGATAATGCCAGCGGCAGCAGCGCGATCAAGCGCGGTGTCGAGATCAGCCTGAAATTGCCGGTATTTGATTGGGGATCGATGCAGCGCGACAGCATGAATGCACGCACGCTGGCTGCGGCCAATCGACTGGAAGCCAGCATGCGCGCCGCAGGAGCGAATCTGCGTGATGCGTACGCAGCGTACCGCACTTCGTATGAGATTTCGCGCCATTATCGCGACGCAATTTTGCCCTTACGCAAACGCATTTCCGATGAAAACCTGTTGCGCTATAACGGCATGCTGATTGGCGTTTTTGAGCTGCTGGCCGACACGCGCGAGCAAATCGCCAGCGTTACTGCCGCCATCGACGCCGAAAAGCAATTCTGGCTGGCCGATGCAGGTTTGCAGGCCGCAGTGACAGGCAGGCCGATGGCGACGATGTCGTCGTTCACGGCAGGGATGAACGCTGGCAGCGCGACCGACGCAGCTGCGCACTAATTGGCGATGGAACTTTACAGACAGGATTTTTTTATGAATTCGAGAAGAAATTTTTTTAAAGCTGCCAGCCTGACCGGCGGCGCGATTGCAGCGGCTGCCGTCAGCAAAGTGGCGCTGGCTGCGCTGCCGGAAGCAGCATCTCAAACCAGCCCGGAAACGATGCCGCCACTGGTGCCGTCGACTGGTCGTCCTTGCAATCCGGTGGTCACACTGAACGGCTGGACTTTGCCGTGGCGTATGAATCAGGGCGTCAAGGAATTTCACCTGGTTGCCGAACCGGTGGTGCGCGAAATGGCACCCGGAATGAAAGCACATCTGTGGGGCTATAACGGACAAAGTCCCGGCCCGACGATCGAAGTGGTGGAGGGGGACCGCGTGCGGATTTTTGTCACGAATCGTTTGCCAGAACACACCAGTGTTCACTGGCATGGACAACGCGTGCCGAATGGCATGGATGGCGTGTCAGGGTTGACGCAGCCTGCGATACAGTCAGGCAAAACCTTTGTGTATGAATTTGTCGCCCGGCGCCCCGGCACGTACATGTATCACCCGCATGCCGACGAAATGACGCAAATGGCGATGGGTATGATGGGGAGCTGGATCACCCATCCGAAAGGCAAACATCCTTTAATCGCCGATGTCGATCGCGATTTCGTTTTCTTGCTGAATGCCTACGATATCGAGCCGGGGGCATCGACGCCGAATATCATGACCATGACTGAATTCAATCTGTGGTCATGGAATAGCCGCGTTTTCCCTGGTATCGATTCGCTGAATGTCCGCCTGAATGACAAGGTGCGTATCCGCATCGGCAATCTGACGATGACGAATCATCCTATCCATTTGCACGGGCATGACTTTGCAGTGACCGGCACCGATGGTGGCGCAGTGCCGTTGTCGGCACGCTGGCCGGAAGTGACGACCGATATTGCCGTCGGCCAGATGCGCCAGATTGAGCTGATCGCCAATGAACTCGGCGACTGGGCATTCCACTGTCATAAGAGTCATCACACCATGAATGCGATGGGACACACGGTGCCGACCATGATAGGTGTCGACCATAGCGAGATCAGTGAAAAGATCAATAAACTGATTCCCGACTATATGACGATGGGTGAACGCGGCATGGCAGACATGGGCATGATGTCCATGCCGCTTCCTGACAATACGCTACCGATGATGACGGGCGAAGGACCGTTTGGCTCGGTCGAAATGGGCGGCATGTTCAGTGTGTTTAAAGTGCGCAAGGATCAGAAACCGGGCGACTACAAAGACCCCGGCTGGTATAAGCATCCACCGGGAACACAGGCGTACGAATACACCGGTCCGATGGCTGAGCCAGTGCGTTCGCATGAGGCAGGAGAAATGCTGATGCCTATGCATGATAAAAAAATGCCGGAAGTCGAAGTGCAGGTACGTAAGCCAACTGGCCATAGCGGGCATTAAACGCTGAACCATCAATGCGCTGAAAACCGATGTACGGGTAATCGCAAAACTGCCCGTACATCGGCATGTCGCGGGGAAAACAAAACTGGTTTGCTGCTAAACTTTTCCCTTGTCGGTTTGTCCAAGATTTTCACACGGTGCGGCCTGGTGTTAAGGTGATTGCTTGCATCGTATTTGCGAAATCTTTACTACATCGCCATGTATAGTCGACTCTCGGTATGTGTTGCTGGGAGCATTCTGTAAAAGGAAATCTGCATGATAAAAGGAAGTTGTTTTCATCTGCGGCACGTCAAAAAAGACGATGTGCAGCGGCTACTGGAATTGAACAATCGTCTTGAACTCCGAGGCGATTACATATCGATGGAATTAATGCTTCCCGGCACGGCCGAAAAAAAGTTTGAAGAAGAGTCGCGTTCCAAAGATGTGCGTGAAACTTTTTTGATTGTGGACGCTGAAGATACGATACTCGGGACGATTTTTCATTTCAAAACGGTCCCCTATTACAACGGCAGGGAAATCGGCTATACCCTGTTTGCGCAGAATCTGCGCGGCAAAGGAGTGATGACGGAAGCAGTGCGTTTGCTGACGGATTATCTGTTTAAAACGATGTTGATCAATCGTCTGGAAATCCATATGAATGTCGCCAACATCGCTTCTGAAAAAGTCGCGATCAATTGTGGCTATCTGAAAGAAGGGATCGCCAGAGGCGCATCGTTTAGCCGTGGCAAGCATATTGACGTCGCCATCTATGCTTTGTTGCGCCACGAGTGGGAGCAGTTGTCAGGTTAACGACGATATGGCGTTAATCCTGAAATAAAAAGAGCCAGCATAGTTTCATGCTGGCTCTTTTTTGATGACGCCGCGTTTTATTGACGTACAGGTTTTTTGGCGCCGGTGGCTGCGCTGGATTTGGCTTTGTAGGCCGGTTTCGCATCGGCTTTAGGGAAGCTGGCTTTGCCGTCTTTTAATTGCGGTGAAGGCGGAAACGGGAATTTCACGGCTGTTTTTTTAGCAGCAGTTGCAGGTGCTTTTGCCTCAGTCTGATGCGCGACGGCTTTTGCCGGCGGCACGACTGGCACATTGCTGACCGTTTCGCTTGTTGCTGTGCTGACTGCGGCGGCTTTGCTGGTCGGTGTGGCGGTGGCGTCGGATTTCTCTGCGACGGCTGGCTTGGCTTTGACGGCGCTTTCTGTTGCTTCAGCCTGGATTGGTGCTGCTTTTACTTCTGCGACGATTTCTGCGCTGGCAGGTTTCGCTGTCTTGACAGTTGGTGCCACTGTTTTGGCTGGCGCTTTCGGCGCTACTTCGGCCAGTAAAGGGAATTGTTGCTCGCTGCTGGCTTTGGCTGCTGCTTTCTCAACTGGTTTGCTTTTTGTCGCTGCGGTCGCCGTTGTTCTGGATTTGACTGGCGCTGTCACTTTGACTGTTTTGGCAGGTTTGGCCGGAGCAGCGATTTTTTTCGGTTCTGGTGTGACAAGCACAGCAGGTGCCGCTTTGGCAGTTTCTTTTTTTGCGACTTCTTTTGTCGTCAGTTCAACGGCACTGATTTGAAAAATGGCGGGCAGCGGCAAATGGTCGGCAGCACCGACTGCCTGCATCAATTCGTTGCGCGCGTGGCTGGTGATTTCTGCCAGTTCGCGGGTGTAGTTGAGGATTTTTTCCAGCTGCGGTTGCGATTGCGTGGCGCTCATGCTCAACAACTCTTGCGGGTCCTTGGCAGACATCCACTGGCGCGTCGTGGCCGCAGCGTTTTCCAGCGATTGTCGTGCAGTGTCAAAATTCAAGGCAATCAGTTTTTCCATGCCTTCAAATGCAGTCGTGGAGACAGCATGGATTACAGCGAGTTGCGTCGCCAGTTGAGTCTGTGCGGCGGCCGAAAGGTGTTCCGGGATCAAAGACATGGATAGCTCCGTGGTGTATGAAAAGGACGGTAAATGAAGTTCAGCAGGATTTTCACAAACTGCCCCAGCATTGGCATGGCGCCCCGTCGTGCGATTTGTATTGCCGTTGCCATGGTTTGCTGGAATAAATTTGCGTCTATCCTATTCAAATCAAAAATGATTGATGCAATGCAGCATTCCTTATTCTATCTCTGGCGTGCTTATTTTGTAAGCATTATTTTTTGCGACGCAAGGTGCCGCGTTTTCCTATGGGACTTGTCAGCATGGGATGCCGGTCAACACGGTTTCAGAATTTGGTGCGTTCCAGAAACGCGTAGTGCGGATAGTCTTCCGGTGTGATGCGGAAACCGCGGTCGCTCAGCCAGGCGCAGGCTTGTTCCAGTGAGGAAAAGTACCGCACGTTTTGCTCTCCGGCAGCACCAGTTTCGCGTTGATGAATGTTGCGTCGCAACAGGCCGGGGATGACGACGGCAACGCAGGCGCAGTGATGACTGAACACCCATTGGCGCATGGCTTTTAAGGTTTGTAAAGCCTCTGCGGAGGACATTTCCCAATTGCTGCCATTGGATAAGCTGGCCCAGGCCGTGGCAGGTGCCTTGGCTTTGACTTCCTGAAAGCACGCATACATGCCAGCAACATTCAAGCTGCCAGCGGTTGATCTGACCAGGACATTGCGAACCAGGGTGATTTCCCATTCGCCATGAACTTTGAGATTGCGCGGGTCGGAGTGTGTCAAATCTGGTGTCATGCTTTGATTATAGCAAGGTGTTGGCTAGCGGCAACCCGGGTATTTTCCTGGCTTAAAATACACACCATCGTTTTAGTATGTAGTCTGTGGATTGATGCAAAACTGTTCCGGGCAGGGATGTGCGACGGAGGTAACAGACACCGGAAGGCTAAGAGTCAGAACGCGACCGGAGCGGTTTCGCGTCAATCCCAAATAAATCAGATCGGAAAAAAATGACACAGAGTACAGATACCTTGAATGGCTTGCGGGATGCGCTGCGCGCGTTTGCCGCGGAGCGTGATTGGGCGCAGTTTCATACGCCCAAGAATCTGGCATGCGCACTCAGCGTAGAAGCCGCGGAATTGCTGGAGCCGTTTCAATGGCTGGCGAGCGGCAATAAAGATGAACTGGGCGCTGAAGCGCAGCAGGCCATCCGTTACGAAATGGCTGATGTGCTGACGTACCTGATCATGCTGGCGGATAGTCTGGATGTAGATCTGATTGCTGCAACCACAGAGAAAATGCGCTTAAACGCCAGCAAATACCCGGCAGCGCAAGTGCGTGGCGACGCCAGAAAATATTCGGACTACAAAACAGATACGTCAAAATAAGAGCGCAGGTTTGACAAGGCTTTTCAAGGCATGTGACCTGCAAACTGCATCCCGTCTGCGTATCTGAAATTTTCTTATGCGACCCGGCTGAACACTTTGATGAGACGCACACCGTTTTGCGAGCCTGATTGACACGGATAAACGCCAGCCTGAAGCTGTACGAATTCGCCTGCGATCAGTTCCTGCGTGCCATTGTCGACATTGATGGTGCAGGCACCTTCGAGTACATACAGCACGAAATCGTGTCCGGCTTTTATGGAGAACGGCGTAGCGGCGGCGACTTCGTTGACATACACACGAAAATTCTCGGCAGGTTGATGCAAGGCGCGTACGGTGGCTTCAGACAGTTCGCTGTCGGCAATGCTGGACCAGTGTTGTTTGATGCAAGAGGTCATGCTGCTCCTGATGGGGGTGATTTTGAAAAATGAGGGAGTATAAGGTAAAACTGCTATTGAATCGCAATAAATGAGAGCGGCTTTTAAAATACACTGAGGGAGTATGCCATATGCCGCAACCTGACGCCCACAGGCTGACAGGCTAGCGGCAGCCAATTTCAACTGACTCCGATGGAGATCAAATAATGCGCAAAAACGCGGACATCACCGTGCAGGCGTCGCCGTGCAGACAAAGTACAGAAGGCACAGGAACCGTGATGGTGAAACTGGAAAAGTCGCTGCGCATACCTGCCTGAATCAAGCCGGGCTGCATCGTGTCGCGCCGCTGTCGAATGTACCGAATGGGCCTCGTCAGGGTCATCGCCTCGTAACAAAAAACACCTATTGTCGTGCTGCACCACTGACGCGCCGGAAGCTTGTTTCCGGTATCCGCCACTTCAACATCATCCGATTTTTTATGAGCCAGTCAGACAATCGAGCATTTCAACGCGTACAATTTTTCCGCCTGCCAAAAGAACAGGAATTTGTTCCGGTCTGGGTATTCAATTCACATCAACCCGGCAAGAGTATCGCGGGTCTGGTCGTCAACCTGAGTAAAACAGGTATACAAGTGCTGACGGCGGTCAATGAAGCACCGACCCAGCAGCATTACCGTATCGCTTTTCTGGAAGAGGAGCCCGGTGCCGTCAGTGCGTTGCCGTCCTGCAAAATCCATCTGATCTGGACTGCTTCTGAACAAGGTCTGTACACGCGCAGCGGCTTTGTATTTGATGAGCTGGACGACAGCACTTTGCAATTGCTGATCGACCACATGCAGCAAGAAAAACACGCGTTTCTGCGCTGCTCACTGGAAACGGCGGACGAACTTTTTAGCGTTACCGCCGAACCAGTCGCGGGCTAAGAATCAGCACGCCGGATACGTGCTGGCCTTTTGTTGAATTTGCGGTGACTTAGCTCGCGATTGGCACGCGCGATCCGGCTTCGCGATACAGTTCCGGGATTTTGTTTTTACTCAACAGCATCATCCAGAAACTGGCAAAGGCCAGCAAGAACCAGTTCAGGCTAGGCAAGTGCACGCGTTGTGCCAGATCGAATAAAACGCCGCCAACCAGGCTGCCTATCATATTGCCCATGCTTTGATAAAACATCTGGCGCGACATCAGTTGTCCGGTATCGGCGGCCGAGCGATTGGCAAAGCGTGCCGTCAGCACATCCAGCGATGGTCCGTAAAAAACCTGGCCAAATGACAGCAACACGGCCGATGCCACCACCATGCTGGCATGTCGTCCAAACATCACCATCAGCGCAAAGCTTAAAAACAGGCAGGCATAGCCGATTTGCAAAAAGCGAAAATGATCGCGGGTGCGGATTGCGCGCTTGGAAATGGGAATCTGAAAAAAGATAATCACCAGCGCGCCGAGCCAGAACGGTGTCGATACCGGTAACTGCGGTGTGTATTTCGGAATATGCAAACTGAAGCCGATCATGGGCTGTACGGCAAAACACCAGAATACGGCGTTCGACACATAAAACATCATCGGCAACCGCGCGGCCTGCACTTGTACATCAGACGCGACATCGCCAATTGATGCCTGCGCGGGCAATTCCGATGGCGTGCTGTTGTCCAGCCTGCCTGCCGTGCCGGGTGCAAGCTGCGTCAGACTTTCAGTCTCATGTCGACTGATATCGCGCATGGCGACCAGCATGAATATGCCGTAGGCAATGAATGTAATCAGCACGATCAAAAACACCAGTTTCAAACTATCATGCGGCACCCAGCTTGCCGTCAGATACCCGCCCACAAGCCCAATACGGATGGCGAACGCCAGTCGGCTGAACAAGGACGTCTGATCCAGATCGCGGAGTTTGAGCAGATAATTTTTTAACCCCGGAAACGACATGCCGCTGCCCAGTCCGGCGAGCAAGGCAAACAAGGCCAGCCCCCAGGCCTGATGCAGATAGGCCATGCAGTACAGCGCGACGCCTTCCAGCAAAATATTGCCCGTGACGACCCACGGATGATTGGCAAAGCGAGTAAAACGACTACCTGCATACGAGCCAAGCACGCGCCCCAGATTGAGTCCAAATAAGATGGACGCAGCCCAAAAGCCGGAAAAATTTTTCCCGGTTTCAGACACGATCAACGGCGTATATAAAGCCACACCGCCAGAGGCAATCGCAACGCCGACATAAATTAAATAGGCATTGAATACAGGATTAAAAGTGCGTTTTTGCATAAAGTGAAACGGGATCGGAATGTACCAGACAGGTGTCGCAGCGTATCGTCTGGCTGGATGCGCTTGCTTCAGGTCGTCTTTTTGCCTGACAGAGGTACTGAGATCATGCGCGCAGCAACTGGTTCAATGATGCAAAGATTGAATCGGTAAGGGCAGTGCGCGTTCTGATGAGTCCAGCCGGGAAATCGACCGAGATGAAGAATATTACGGGTGTCAGGCAGTGTAACGTATTTGTCAAATACATGCTGATGAGTAATTTTTTGCACGCCAAACCTTTGCATCAGGCCGCCGTGACTGCCGTATTCCTGCACCGCCGGAAACAGGCATTCAGTGACTTCCCCTTGATGTTTGATTTGCATCAAAAATCATTTCCTCCCCCTTGAAAGCCGACAATCTACGCTCTATCTTAATTATGCAAAGGCGATCAGACGATCGTCAGGATCGGTGAAAGTTGCCCTGCCAATCGTGCGATACATTGTCGTCACGTTGTGCTGCGGCGGTTGGTATCGGTTCTGCCTTTGTAACGATTTTCAGGCAATGGCGATGTATTGTTTTTTTCGTTTCATGCGGATGTCTGCGTCTGCCCGGAGTGGGAAAAACGAGTAATGCGTTGTT
>JAGWUK010000101.1 GCA_028868455.1 Burkholderiales bacterium
TCCTCAAGTTGCTCACGCGATATAACCGCGCCAAGGTTCTGCATCAATTCCTGCAGCAGTGTGAATTCCTTAGGAGAGACGGCCACTTCTTCATCACGCAGCCATAGCAGATGTCGAACCGGATCCAGCTTTAGCGATCCGGCAACGAGTACCGTCTGAGCTCGTCCGGCATGCCTGCGAATCACCGCGCGAATGCGGGCAAGCAATTCCTCCAAAGCAAACGGCTTCACCAGATAGTCGTCTGCACCACCGTCGAGTCCCGCCAAGCGGTCGGGTAGCGCGTCCCGCGCGGTAATGATGATAACGGGCAGTGCATCGTCGCGCTGCCGCACCGCCTTGAGAATCGTCAGACCGTCTTTGTTTGGCAAGCCCAAATCGAGTAATAACAATCCGTAAGTCGTCGTGCGCAACGCCAGCGCCACGGCGTTACCGTCTTGCACCCAGTCGACCGTGAATCCCTCTTGACGCAACCCCTGTTGCAAGCCGTTTCCGATCAACGGGTCATCCTCTACCAGTAATAATCTCATGCTCTGATCCTCAATATTTCATATCCCATATTCCGATGTTCACCACGGCCTTGGGAGATGATAGGCGCTCGTTGCTTAAGGTTAGCTTAAGGGTGCGACGTCCCCAGGATCGGATAGTTTTTTGAATCGGGGTATTCACCTTCAGCTAGCCTTAAGTTTCCAAATTATAAAATTCCTCCTGCTTTGGTAATTCTTACCGACAGCCTTTAACTGCGAGGAAATATGAAAAAAATCGTGATCACTTTCGTGCTGGCAGCTTCCACACTAGCCGCTTACGCACAATACACAGGCCCATCGGATGCGACGGTCACCACAGTCAAGGAATTGCAGTCCACTGGCAAAGATGACCAATACGTGACGCTACGCGGACACATCGTCAAGCAAGTGAGCGGAAAAAAATACCAGTTTGCCGACAGTACCGGCCAAATGCCGGTAAAAATCGAAGAGAAATCCTGGCCAGCTGATCAGAAAATCTCTGATGCCATCAATGTTGAAGTAACGGGCAAGTACGACAAGGAGTGGTTCGGCGAATCGAAGCTGGAAGTCAAACAGATCAAGGTCGTGCACTGACGTCGTTGCGTCACTTTTACGCGTCGTTTCTGTGATCGTCAACGACAACAACCGACGCCATTGTTAACCTACCTATGGAAAAATCATGAATCTCAAACAAATTATTGCAAGCCTCGTCGTACTCACTGCCGCGGGTAGTGCTTTTGCCGCAGCTCCTTATCCTCCGGAAGCGCCATTCAAGTCGACCAAAACACGGGCTGATGTACAAGCCGAATTGGTGGAAGCTCACGCGCAAGGCCTGATGAGCCAAAGCGATGCCAACTATCCGGTGCTCACGCCACGCACGCAGAACAAGGCTAACGAACAGCAACGCCCGGTAGACGCAGGCACAGCAAAATTAGATGCCAAAATCTACCACGGTGCGTAACAAACGTTCCTCCGAATATCGATGACTCTCCTGAGCATGGATACCTGATGCACCCGGTATCCATAGGCACAGTCATCGACATAATTTGAGTAAGCTGAACATGAGAACATAGTCCTATGAATTTTGAAGCCATCGATCGTTCCGCAACGGCGTTTATGAATGGATTGTCTGGTCACCTTCCAGCACTGGACAGCTTTATGGTGGCTGTGACCAGCTATGGCGCCTATGTCATGATTGCTGCCGTAGCGGTACGCTGGTGGTGGAATCATCCCTATGACAAATTACATGAGCGCCACCTCGCGATCCGGTGCGGTCTTTCCGTGATACTGGGGTTGCTCGTGAACCAGGTGATTCTCCTGTTTGTGCATCGACTACGTCCTTATGACGCGGGCGTCACGCATCTGCTCATTAGTCACAGCGCCGATCCATCGTTTCCGTCCGACCATGCGACCCTGGCTTTCGCGATTGCATTCGCCTATCTCGGCACCAAGGCGCGGCGAGGATGGGGTCTTTTGCTTGCAGCACTGATGCTTGCCATATCGCGCGTCTACGTCGGGACACACTACGTTTTCGACATTGTGGGCGGCGCATACGTTGGATGGCTTGGGGCTGGCCTGGCGCGTCTGACCTACCGAGAGGGTACGCGCTTGGATCGTTGGGCAACCCGGATTCTGTAGGCAGCGTGACGGCTCTCACGTGAGAGTGCTTGTGGTGCAACGTGCGCCGTCATGTGCTGCTCTGAAAAGTGCGTGAACGTGCCAGTAGAAACAGCAATACCAGGGCGAGCGTGCCGCATGTTAAAAATCCCACTCGCACGCCAAAGAACTGTGTGATGAGACCGATCATGAGGGGGCCGACCATGTCGCCAAATTCCTTGAAGGATTGAGCGGCACCCATGCTGGCGCCCAGGGCGCGCTTGTCCACCAAGGTGCTGATGAGCGTATCGCTATTGGTCCAGACTGTCCCAACGCCGACGCCCGCAATGACGACGACCAGCATTAACGGAATACCCGATGTGAAAGTGGTGACGGTGATGGCCGAGGCCGCCATCAGCAAGCCAGTCAACACGGTCATGCGGACAGACACCTTGTCGGCGAAATAGCCCGCCAGTGGCTGCACTAGCAAATAGCTCACGGTGCCGGCGCTGACCACGATGCCCGATTGCAGCGGCGTATAGCCGATCGAATAGAGATAGACCGGCAGAAAGCCGAACAAAATACCGACCATGAACATGTTAATCACAATGACGGCATAGACCGGCAACAGACGCGGTTCTTTAAAGATCAGGAAAAACTCCTTGAGGCTCATATCGTCATCGTCGTCGTCCAGCGCGTCGGACTTGCTCCGGTCTTGCGGGAGAAAAAGGCTCAGCAGTAACGCGATAACCCCGACGACAGCCGATACGATAAAGATCATCGAGAAGCCGTAACCCTGGACCAGGAAGCCGCCCAGCGCCGGTGCAATCACGTAGCCGGCGCCTTTGACGGCGTTATAGATGCCAAATGCAGTGCCGCGGTTGGTTGCAAAGTACTTGGCCACCAGCGTTATGGAGACGGTCGATAGTGCTGCAGCTCCCAGGCCTTGAATGAAACGAACAAGCAACAGGAATTTTGGATCGATGATGAGAAATAGCAATGACCCGGTGATAAACACGATGATGCCAGCCAAGAGCATGGCTTTCATCCCGCGCCGGTCGGCGATGAAGCCGGCCATTGGTTTGGCAAATAGTTCCGCGAAGTCATACACCGCGATGAGCAGGCCGATCATGAACGCACCCACAC
Source organism: Burkholderiales bacterium (assembly GCA_028868455.1). Lineage (GTDB taxonomy): Bacteria > Pseudomonadota > Gammaproteobacteria > Burkholderiales > Burkholderiaceae_D > Undibacterium. The sequence goes on from JAGWUK010000101.1 coordinate 3,246, forward strand.
CGATCACGTGGGCATACGAGGGAAGATTGGTGGCGACGATATGCGCGCCAAATGAGGTCACAAAGCCGCACAGGGCAAGAATCATCAGGTACCAATACCGCCGTGGCAGCAGCGCTACGTCTTTTTCCAGGACTTGTTCCATATCTTTCCTTCATTCACTCATGTTCAAGCATATTGCCAATTGGCATGACTCTTGCGCCTGGCAATCTTCATTACGAAGAGCCGCAGGCCGGTATTTCTTGTTTCGCTGGGCGCACACGAATACGTCGGTGCGCTGCCGAAAAGTGGTAATGCACCAAAATGACACATAAGATGTTCAAGAGAACCGTCTTGATAGAATCATCTTTAACACTTATAATGTAACCATCGTAACAAATAATATATAACAAGGCTATTTCATTTTTATCTTTGCCGTTCTGCGTTGCTATGACGGTGTGCCACGAGGCACCTCCATAACCGTCGATAGCAAGGCACAGACTTACAACACAAGGTACATATCGTGAGTAATCAAACTTGGCTTTTGCTGACCTACAAAGCACCTCCTGAACCCGCTCGGCGTCGCATCGCCGTCTGGCGCAAGCTCAAAGGCATGGGGGCCGTCTATCTGCAAAATGGCGTGTGCATGCTGCCGATGACCGATGAGCACGTCCGCCGTCTCAAGGTGGTCGAGAACGAAATCACCAGCATGGGCGGCGAAGCGGTCTTGCTCGAAACGACGGGCTTGGACCGTGCCCAGGAAGAGAAGATTCTGGCGCGCTTTCAAGCCGAACGCGATGAGGCTTATGCCGAGGTCATCAGTCGTTGTGACGATTTCGAGGCTGAACTGGTAAAAGAAAGTGCTGCCGGCAAGTTCACCTATGCCGAAGTGGAAGAAAACGAAGAAGATCTGCGTAAACTGCAAGCCTGGATCGGCAAGATCATCAAGCTCGACTTCACTGGCGCCTCGCTGCGCGCAGAGGCGGAGGCACGCGTGGTTCGCTGCGAAACGCTGCTCGATGAGTACGCTCAGCGGGTATTTGAGAAACAACACGGCGAGGGTCAAGATGACGCCGGGCCGAGCGCCGGTGCCGGCGCATGAGGCCTCTGCACTGATCGCACCCCATTTTTCTCCCATCAACGTCCGACCCACCGAGTATTCCTGATGAGATTGCCATCGGCTTCAACAAAACACCGTTTCCGGGATTGGCGCAAGATCGCGCCAATCGCACTCTGTTCCAGCCTTGTACTGGCCGGCTGCACGACCTACCAACCATTGCCTCTGGTGCCGCAAGATACGTCAATACGGCAGTTGGATCAGTTGCACATCGACCCCAGTCAGATGTCATTGCCAGCCTTAGCCGCCCACCGCTTCGATCCGTCCGATGGTCTGGATATGACCGAAGTGGCCATGGTGGCGGTAGTCAACAATCCTGACCTGAAGCTTGCGCGTGATGATTTGGGGATTGCGCGCGCGCAAAGTTTTGCCGCGGGCTTGCTTCCTGATCCGCAAATCAGTCTGAGCCGTGATTTTCCGGCGCCGTCCGCACCGGATCTGATGTCCGCCTTCAGTTATGGGATCAGCTTTGATGTGACGGCGCTGCTTACGCGTCAGGCAAGCCACGATGCCGCCAAATCCGAGGAAAAAAAGATTGAACTGGCGCTGTTGTGGCAGGAATGGCAGGTAGTCAGTCAAGCTCGCCAACTTTTCGTCCGCGTTGTAACGCAAGAGCACTTGCACCTGGTGCTGCAACAGACCCTGAAGCTACACGAAACACGATATGACGCCGCCACAACGGCTTTGCATGCGGGTAATTTGACGCTCGACACGGTCAGTCCCTATCTTGTTGCGTTGGAAGATGTGCGGCGCCAGCTTGCCGATCTCGAACGCCTGCAAAACCAGACGCGTCATGACCTCAATACCTTGCTGGGACTGGCGCCGGACACACGGCTAGATCTCGTGAATGGGTTCGATATCCCGCCTCTCGACCGCCCAGCAGTGGAGGATAGTCTGCGCAATCTGCCGCATCGCCGCCCGGATTTAATCGCGCTGGAGGCCGGTTACCAAGCGCAAGAGTCCAAATTCCGCGGTGCTGTACTGGCGCAATTTCCTAGTCTGAACCTCGGATTGACGCGTGCGCGCGACACCTCCGGCATCTACACGACAGGTTTCACGGCCGGGATCAGCGTGCCCATCTTTAATCGCAACCGCGGCAATATCGCCATTGAAAAGGCCACGCGTCAGCGTTTGCATGATGAATACCAGACACGACTGAACCAGGCGCATGCCGAGGTGGACCGTATCGTGGTCGACCAAACGCTGCTGGAACGGCATTTAGCCGCCAGCCGCGACGCTGCTGTCTCCTTGCAAAGCACCGCCGATAGTGCTGCGCGCGCATATCAGGCGCACCACATCACTGCCAGCAACTACGTCGACTTGCAGTCCGCGCTTCTCACCAAACAAACCGAAGTGATCGGACTGGAGCAAACAGCGCTGGAGCAGCGCGTGGCGCTACAGACCTTGTTAGGTGGCGAGATTCCCGTAATTCATAACGCAAACCAGGTGAATTCCCATGAAAATTAATACTGCCATTTTCTTGTTGGCGCTGACCAGTGTGGCGCAGGCGGAAACGTCAGCTGTCGCATTGGTGCAGACCGTGGCGCCGCGCCAAGCACCGTTGCCACAAACCGTCAGCGCCTACGGCACCGTCGCCTTTGTACAAAACGACTTGACCAATATCAGCTTGCCCTATGCGGCACAAGTGACCCGTTTATCTGTCGGTAACGGACAGGCTGTGAAGCGCGGCGCGACACTGTTTGAGGTGGCAACCGATCCGAACGCCACCTTGAGTTTCCAGCAAGCCGAAACGGCGGTCACCCTCGCACGCGGTGAATTGCAGCGTACTCAGGCGCTATACACTGAGCATTTGGCCACTCAATCCCAGGTAGCGACGGCGCAAAAAGCTCTCACGGATGCCGAGCATACCTTCGCTGCCCAGCGCCAACTCAGTACCGGCGCGGCGACGCAACGTATCACTGCGCCTTCCGATGGAATTGTGGTCAACCTAACTGCCGCCCAAGGCGATCGCATTGCCGCCGGTGCCGCAGTGCTGCAACTCGGGCGTGCCTCAACTGCCGGGACGGGGCATGTCATGTTGGGCGTAGAACCGTCCGATAGCATGAAAATTCGTCCTGGGATGGCGGTCGAACTCGCACCTCTCGATGGTGCGACAGGCACTGGGGCCTCTAAGGCGTTCTTCGGACGCATATCCGCTGTGCGCAGCGCGATCAACCCGCAAACCAGGCTGGTCGATGTAGTGGTCGACATACCAACCTCACAAACCAGCGGCCTTTTACCTGGCATGCAGGTCCGAGCTCGTATCACCACCGAGAATAAGGCGCATTGGATAGTGCCGCGTTCAACAGTACAGCGCGACGCACGTGGCGATTACCTGTTTCAAGTCAACAACGGCAAAGCCCGGCGCGTAAACGTGCTCCGTGCGGCTGAGCAAGATAGCCAAATCGGGGTAGATGGGCCACTGAATCCTGCGCAAACGATTGTTTCGCTTGGCAACTACGAATTAAAGGACGGCATGGCCGTCCGTGAGGCTGTTCGATGAATTTTAGTCAATGGATGCAAGCACATCGACGCTCCATTTTGTTTGTGCTCACGTTGCTGGCCATCGGCGGCGCCATCATGGCGTTTAAACTACCGACCTCATTGTTTCCCAATGTGGACTTTCCGCGTGTGCTGATCACGCTTGACGCGGGGGACCGGCCGGCTGAACAAATGTCGATGCTGGTGACGACGCCAGTCGAAGAGGCCGTGCGACGCGTACCCGGTGTAAAGGATGTGCATTCGACCTCGAGTCGCGGTAACGCAGAGGTGTCGGTTAATTTTGATTGGGGTCTCGACATGCCGCGCGCAGCACTGGAGACATCCGCTGCAATCGCGCAAATTCTGCCGACGCTGCCGGCCGGCACGCAAATGACGGTCCAGCGGATGGATCCGACGAAATTTCCCATCATCGCCTACAGCCTGACGTCCAAGACGCAATCGCTATCTGCACTCTACGAGCTGGCGCAGTATCAATTGCGGCCGGTCCTGTCCGCTGTACCTGGAGTGGCCCAGGTACAGGTGGGTGGCGGCGCCAAAGAAGAATATCGTGTGACCGTCGATCCGGTGCGACTGTCTGCATATAAACTCTCGCTCGCGGATGTGTCGCGGATGGTGGCGTCCAATAACGTGATCAGTGCCGCGGGACGACTTGAAGATCATTACAAACTTTACCTGGTGATCGCCAACACAGCGCTCAAGTCACTTGAGGATATCCGCAAGACTGTCATCAGCAGCGGGCCTGGGGGGATTGTGCATTTAGGTGACGTCGCGCAGATCGATCGCAACACGGAACCGCAATGGGTGCGTGTGACGGCCGATGGGCAAGACGCGGTGCTGCTCAACATTTATCAGCAGCCGGGCAGTAACAGCGTGGCGATCGCTCGCGATATTCGCGCCAAACTGACGCAGTTTGGCCCCCGCCTGCCAAAAGACGTGCGGCTGGCCAACTGGTACGATCAAAGCGAACTCGTGACCGAGTCGGCAGTCAGTGTCGGCGAAGCGATCCTGATCGGTGTCTTGTTGGCCGCTTGTGTGCTGTTTGCCTTCCTGCGTAATTGGAAAATCACCGCCATCGCGATGGCGCTGGTGCCGGTGGTGCTCGCTGCGACTATCGTACCGTTGAATGCCCTCAATATGGGCTTTAATATCATGACGCTGGGCGGCATGGCCGCTGCGGTAGGACTGGTTATCGACGACGCCATCGTGATGATTGAACATATCATCCGGCGATTGCGCGAAGGCGGCTCGGCGGCTTTCCATGGCAAAGTCATGTCTGCCGCCCTGGAGTTTACCCGTCCTCTGGCCGGCTCGTCCGCTGCAACACTGGTGATTTTCATTCCACTGGCTTTTCTGGACGGTGTCACCGGCGCGTTTTTCAAGGCATTGTCGATCACCATGGCCAGCGCCTTGCTGATTTCATTTCTCATCACTTGGCTGGCCGTGCCGATTCTGTGTGATCACTGGTTGACCTCGCGTGACGCAGAGCACGAAGAAGGCGGACGCCTCACCGACTGGTTTCACCGTCACTATGGGCGGCTCATGCAGCTTCTGCTTGGCAAACCGTGGTGGCTCCTGGTGGGCATCTTGCCGCTTGCCGTGGCCT
>JAGWUK010000852.1 GCA_028868455.1 Burkholderiales bacterium
GAATTACATCCGGGGGCGAAATATACACTGCTACGCCTATTTTGCCCGGACTTTTCACATGCAGTATGTAATGCGCGACGTTCCGATGCCAGCGGCAGTAAGCGGGGCGTTCGCGTCGTATGCAGGCGCCTCTGTTACAATACGCGCTTCGCCCAGACCTTTTGTCGCTCGTCGGATAAGATCGATTGAATAGATTGATTGACGACATAAAAATTGCACTGGGCTGATTTCGCCGGATTCCCTGCGCTTCTCTTTATCCCTTTACTTTCAAACGCATTATGCAAATTTCTCAAAATACGGTCGTCAGCCTGAATTACACCATGTTCAATGTTGATGGCGAAATCATCGACAAGAACCATGATCCTATCGTTTATTTGCACGGCGATTACGACAATATTTTGCCTGCCGTAGAAGCTGCCCTGACGGGAAAAACAGTTGGCGAGCGCATTTCCGTTACCTTGACGCCAGAGCAGGGTTTTGGCGATGTCGATCCGTCAATGGTGCGTGAAGAAGATATCAGCGCTTTTCCACCCGACATCGAAGTCGGCATGATGTTTGAAACGCGCGACCCGGAAACTGAAGAATCGCAGCAATTCCGCGTCGTCGCCATCGATGCTGGCGTGGTGACGGTCGATGGCAATCACCCATTGGCAGGCATGACGGTGCGTTTTGATGCCGAAGTGCTGGCAATTCGTGCAGCCAGTGATGAAGAAGTCGTGCATGGACATGTCCACGGCGAGCACGGTCATCAGCATTAATGGCGTGCATGGCCAAATGGGTAGGCAGGGCTTGATAGTGTCAATATACTGGTGGGGTGTATATTTTTGGTGCGCTTTATTTATATGCGCCTTAATGCCAGTTTTAAGGCATACTCCCCTCCATCGTTGATAGGAATTGTGCTGCCTTCCTGCTTTGTGCCGGGTGGCTGGTAAATCCTTGAACTGCCATGCCGATACACACAAGCAACCCAGGAGAGTGTATGAAAGACTATTACCATGTTCTCGGTGTTGCCACCAATGCGACGCTGACCGACATCAAAAAAGCCTTCCGCCAGAAGGCTGCAGAATTTCATCCGGATCGAAATGCCTTCGAACTGGCGCCTCAGCAATTCCATGCCGTAAAAGAAGCCTACGACGTGCTGTCTGATGAGGCTGCGCGCACCGCGTACGATGAAAATCGCCGGCGCAATTTGCTGGATTCGCCTTTGGAAACCGCGACGGAAATCTGGAAAAATTATTTATCAGGAGTATTGCATTGAAGTTGTCCCGTTTTTTTGAAGACCTGATGTCAGTCTACAAGGCTGAACTGGAAGATTTGAAGTCCGACTCTGAAGGTAAAAATGTCCTGAAGGCGCGCCTGCGCGAAAAGCGCGAGCAATTACCTTTGCTGCTGCCGATGATGCAAAGTAATCCTGAAATGCTGGCCGTTGCTTTTCACGAAGGCTTCCTGTTCATGAATCCGCTGGTCATGGAAGCGTTGGCGGGCAAAGAAGCCCATCAACATCCGGACTGGAAACACCTATCCGCATCGGTCAGGCTGCAAGCATGGGCCGAGCCGCTGAGCCAGGTCGTATTGAAAGACCCGCAGGGCGACTCGTTCATGGTGAC
>JAGWUK010000853.1 GCA_028868455.1 Burkholderiales bacterium
ATACCGTAACGGGCTCCCGTTATCTACTTAAATCTGGCAACGCACAAATATTGATTGATTGCGGTCTGTTCCAAGGATATAAACAGCTCCGCTTACGCAATTGGGATGATCCGCCATTCGACCCTCGTCAAATTAATGCCATTCTCTTGACGCACGCACATCTGGATCATTCCGGCTATTTACCAGTCATCGCCAAACGAGGCTTCAAAGGCAAAATCTATTGCACCAAGGCTACTTTCGAACTTTGCCAATTGCTATTGCGCGATTCCGCGCATTTATTTGAAGAGGAAGCTGCTTACCTTAACCGGCATCACTTATCCAAGCATGAGCAAGCTTTGCCTTTGTACGACATACATGATGTCAACAAAGTCTTAAAGCAGTTCCACTTTGTCGATGAACATTCAGAAATAGCTATCACAAATGGCATCCATGCAAAGTGGATTCCCAATGGTCACATTTTGGGTTCTTGTAGTATTTTTTGCGATACTGGTTGCACCAAACTCTTGTTTTCAGGCGACGTCGGTCGTCCACGCGACATTATTATGAAAGCGCCTGAACTCCCCGATAAAACGGATATTCTGATTGTCGAGTCAACTTATGGTAATCATTTACATGAACAATCTAATCCCGAAGAACAACTCAGCGAAATCATAAACAACACGGTACATCGCGGCGGGTCGGTACTCATCCCTTCATTCGCAGTCGGACGAGCGCAAACTTTGTTGTACCTTTTGTATAAATTGCGCAAAAACAAAAAAATCCCAGACTTTCCCATCTATCTGGACAGCCCCATGTCAGAAAGCGCAACCAATATTTACCGGCATTTTGCTGACGCGTTGAAGCTGTCACATGAAGAAATCGAATCAATGATCGCCATGACGAAATGCACCAGAACGACGGAAGAATCGCAACGCATAAACGCAGATCACTGGCCGAAAGTCGTCATTTCTGCCAGCGGAATGGCAACAGGTGGACGCGTTTTGCATCATTTGAAATATATGGCTCCCGACGACAGAAACGCCATTATTTTCTGCGGGCATCAAGCCGGTGGCACACGCGGAGATTTAATGGTTAACGGCGCATCCACTGTCAGAATACACGGTCAGGACATCCGGATACGCGCAAAAGTTAGTCAAATCGGCGGCCTTTCAGCACATGCAGATTATGAGGAAATGCTGTCATGGCTAAAACATATCAAGCACGCACCGGCATTTACGTTTGTGACCCATGGAGAACCCGCCGCTGCCGACAGTCTACGGCAGAAAATTGAACGTGAACTTAAATGGAAGAGTGAAGTTCCCGAACATTTGAGCGTGTACGAAATTGACGGAAAAAAAGTCACTTGTCTGCAACAGAAAATCAGGGAATAGTCATCCAGATATCAAAAAACAATATGACAAAAGGAGTGATCGCGGACATTGACGCATTTCTTTACGCCGAATGCACTGCGAAATACTCCTTTGCGTTGACTGCATGGATTGTGATGTCTGAAAGCGGTACCGCCACACATGGCAAAATCCAGCCCTCCGACTTTTCCTCATTACTTAAACCGGGCCATTCAATCTGATGGTTGATAGCCCCTTCCAGCAATCTACACATACATGCGC
>JAGWUK010000102.1 GCA_028868455.1 Burkholderiales bacterium
AACTGCACGACAATGCGATCCGGGCCTTGCTGTTGAATGATAGGTTCAGCCACGCCGAGTTCATTGACACGTTTTGCCAGAGCAGTGATGTTTTGCTTCACGCCTTCTGTCACCACGGCTTTCAGCGCTTCCGGTTTCAGCGCGACCTGCAGATTGAATTCAGTGCTGTCGGTGCTGCTGACATCCTGGAAATTCACATCGTTCATTTGCGATGCCAGAACATTTTTCGCTGCAGAGCGGGTTTCGGCGTCACGGAACTTGACTTGCACTGTATCGCCTTCACGGCTGATACCGGCATGGCGAATTTCTTTTTCACGCAACATCGATCGCACGCTTGATTGCAGACTTTGCACGCGCTTGTTCAAGACGGCCTTGGTATCGACCTGCATCAGGAAATGCACGCCGCCGCGCAAATCGAGCCCCAGGTACATCGGCAGGGCGTTCAGATTTTGCAGCCATTTCGGCGTATTGGATAACAGATTGAAGGCGACGGTATAGGTCGGATCCTGCGGATCGGTATTCAGGAATTTTTCCAGCAGGGACTTGGCTTTGAACTGGGTGTCAGTATCGTCGAAACGCACGCGCACAGAGGCTTGCAGACCGTTACTGTCAAAGAACACGCCGCTGTTTTTGATACTGCCCTGTTGCAACGCCTGTTCAACCCGCGTGATCATGCCGCTATCGATTTTGACGGTGGATTTGGCACTGCTGATCTGCACTGCTGGCGATTCGCCAAAGAAATTCGGCGCCGTATACAAGGCACCAAATAGCAGCGCAATCACTATCAGTATGTACTTCCAGAGAGGGTAGCGATTCATAATGGGAAAAAGAAAGGGAAGCTGAAAAGCACAACGCAGTCCAAAGAATTGATGGACTGCGTTGCCGGTGTTTGCTGATTAGATCGCTTTGATTGTGCCTTTTGGCAACAACATCGTGATCGCTACTTTTTGCACAATAATTTCGGTACCGTTGGCAACTTCTATTGTGACGTAGGCATCGCTGACTTTGACTACGCGTCCCAGAATGCCGCCGGAAGTCACGACTTCATCATTTTTCGCGAGTGCTTCCATCATGTTTTTTTGCTCTTTTTGGCGCTTCATTTGCGGGCGTATCATCAAAAAGTACAAAACCACGAACATCAGGATGATAGGCAGGAAACTCATCAGGCCGCCTTCGCCACCGATGCCGGCAGTTTGTGCATAAGCATTAGAAATAAACACGTTCAGACTCCAGTCGTTATTCAAATTGTGCGGGCGGAAAATAGCCCTTGATCTGTTCAGATAGTGCCGGATTGGGTATTTTCAACCGGCGAAGCGCCACATTCTAGCATTGTCATGTGACCAGATGGCTATACGCCGCGTGCCCGGTCTGCATGAAACTGGCTGACAAACGCCGGAAAACGCTCATCGTCCAGGGACTTGCGAATATTTCTCATCAAATCCAGGTAGTAATGCAGATTGTGTATGGTGTTGAGTCTGGCCCCCAGAATTTCACCGGTACGGTGCAAATGATGCAAGTAAGCGCGTGAAAAATTCTTGCATGTATAACATTCACAAGTGGCGTCCAGCGGCTCTTTGTCCTCTTTGTAACGGGCATTTTTGATTTTGACATCGCCAAAACGGGTGAATATCCAGCCATTGCGCGCATTGCGCGTCGGCATCACGCAATCAAACATATCGATGCCGTTGGCGACACCCGCCACCAGATCTTCCGGCGTGCCGACACCCATCAGGTAATGCGGTTTTTGCTCAGGCAAACGCGGACCGACATGCGAAAGTACGCGCATCATGTCTTCTTTTGGTTCGCCGACGGACAGACCGCCGATGGCAATGCCGTGGAAATCCAGTTCATTTAAGCCAGCCAGCGATTCGTCGCGCAGATGCTCGAACATGCCGCCTTGCACGATGCCGAACAAGGCGTTCGGGTTTTCTGTGCGGTTAAACTCGTCAATCGAGCGCTTGGCCCAGCGCAGGGACATGCGCATGGATTTGCCTGCTTCTTCGGTCGTGGCTGGACGTCCGTCGATTTCATACGGCGTACATTCATCAAACTGCATGACGATGTCGGAATTCAGCGCACGCTGGATTTGCATGGAAATTTCCGGCGACAGGAACAAACGCTCACCGCTGATTGGCGAGGCAAATTTCACGCCCTCTTCTGTGATCTTGCGCATAGCCCCCAGAGAAAAAACCTGAAAGCCACCGGAATCGGTCAGGATAGGTTTGTCCCATCCCATGAAATCATGCAGGCCGCCGAATTTGTTCAACACGTCGAGGCCGGGGCGCAGCCACAAATGGAAGGTGTTGCCCAAAATAATATGGGCATCGATTTCTTTCAACTCCAAGGGAGACATCGCCTTGACCGAACCATAGGTGCCGACAGGCATGAAAATCGGCGTTTCGATTTCGCCATGATTGACCTTGACGCGACCACGACGGGCAGCAGTGGTTTTGTCTTTTTTAATTAAGGTAAATTCAAGCATGGTTTTCTCCGGAGGAGTTGGTCAGCAACATGGCGTCGCCGTAACTGAAAAATCGATAGCGCTGCGCAATTGCGTGCGCATATGCGGATTTGATACGTTGATAGCCGGCAAATGCGGAGACCAGCATCATCAATGTCGATTTCGGTAAATGAAAATTGGTAATCAGTCTGTCGACAGTTTTAAACCGGTAACCCGGCGTGATAAACAGGCAGGTGTCGGCGCTGCCGGCAAGCAGTTCGCCCGATTGCGATGCCGATTCCAGTGCCCGCATGCTGGTGGTACCGACTGCCACGACGTTTTTCCCGGCGGCCTTGGTCGCGCGTATCGCGTCCACGGTCGCTTCTGGCACGGTATACCATTCGCTGTGCATGACATGCTCGCTAAGATTTTCCACGCGCACCGGTTGAAACGTTCCGGCGCCGACATGCAACGTCACATACGCCAGTTGTATGCCCTTGTCCTGACAGCGTTGCAACAAGGCCCGATCGAAATGCAGGCCCGCCGTCGGCGCGGCAACAGCGCCCGGCACGCGGTTGTACACAGTCTGATAGCGCTGCTCGTCGAAATCATCGGCATCATGCTCAATGTACGGCGGCAAAGGCAGGCGGCCATGCGCCTCGATCAGTTCAAATACGTCGCCGGGAAAATACAGGGTGAAAAATTCGCCGACACGTTCACCGACGACCACGTCAAAACTGTCGGCCAAACGGATTTTGCTGCCTGGCAGCGGCGATTTGGATGCCCGCATCTGCGCCAGCACGCTGTGTTCCTGATCGTTGTTGTGCAGTATGCGCTCCACCAGCATCTGGATTTTTCCGCCGGTTTCCTTGACGCCAAAGAAACGCGCCTTCAACACGCGGGTGTCATTAAATACAAGTAAATCTCCGGCCGAGAGTTGATCCAGGACGTCACTGAAATGCCGGTCGATCAGCTGATTGCCATCGACATGCAATAAGCGCGAGGCCGTCCGGTCGGGCAATGGCGTTTGCGCAATCAAGGCATTGGGCAAATCAAAATCAAAATCACTGAGGGAGTAACTCATGCAAAAAATGGAGAATAAAGAGAAATAAAGCTGCTTTGCACTATTTGACTGTATAAAAAATCAGTAGAATAGTTTACTGTACGTAAATAGGGCTGACGCAAAACAGTTCCAGCACGGCAGGACAACGAAGGCAGTACAGATCGTACGGCAAAGAGTCAGAACACCGCTGCGGTGGTTTTACGTCAATTCCAGTCAGTTCATATCAACAGCAAAACCCACCATTTTACACGTCATGGCCGCTGAAGACCAAAGTGCCCACCTCAATGTCGAAACAGACGCCCTCTCCGCCTCGTCTGTCAAGGTAGCCGAAGGACAAAAAACTGTTCGGCAGGCCAAAGAAAAATCTGCTGCCAAAAACAAAAGTACCGCAGGCAAAGCCAGTGAAAAACTCGCCCGACTGGGGTTGCGCAAGGACATGGATTTTATTTTGCATCTGCCCATGCGTTATGAAGACGAAACCGAAATCGTCTCGATGCGCGATGCGGCACTGCGCGGCGGCAGCGCGGTGCAGATCGAAGGCGTGGTGACGGAATCCGATATTCAGTATCGTCCGCGCCGCCAGCTGGTCGTGACGATTGCCGACGACAGCGGCCAAGTGGTACTGCGCTTCCTGAATTTTTACGGCAGCCAGACCAAGCAGCTTGCGCCAGGCATACGGGTACGTGCGCGCGGTGAATTACGGCATGGGTTTTTCGGTGCCGAAATCGTGCATCCCACGTACAAAATCGTGAATGAAGGCGCGGCTTTGCCGACCGCCCTGACTCCCGTTTATCCATCCGGTGAAGGCGTGCCGCAGGCGCTGTTGCGCAAAGCGATTGCCAATGCGATCGGGCGAAACAACTGGAACGACACCTTATCTGCGGCGCGGCGTGCGGCATTACACTTACCTGATTTTGAAAGCAGCATACGTTTTTTGCATACGCCACCGCCGGACGCCGATCAGCATAGTCTCAGCGAGCGCGAACACCCGGCCTGGCAGAGAATGAAGTTCGACGAACTGCTGGCGCAGCAATTGTCGCTCAAGCGAGCGCAAGTCGCGCGTCGCAGCAAAGGTGCCAGCGCACTGCCGCTGGTCGGCGAACTCAGCAATGCTTTTTTGCTGACCTTGCCATTTACACTGACCGCAGCGCAAGAAAAAGTATTATCTGAAATCCGCCAGGATTTACGCCAGGCGTATCCCATGCAAAGATTGTTGCAAGGCGACGTCGGCAGCGGCAAAACCATTGTCGCCGCGCTGGCTGCCGCACAAGCAATAGACAACGGTTTTCAGGCAGCGCTGATGGCGCCGACCGAGATTCTGGCAGAACAGCATTTCCGCAAAATTGCTGCCTGGCTGGAACCGCTGGGCGTCAAGACGGCCTGGCTGACCGGCAGCCTGAAGAAAAAAGAAAAACAGGCTGCATCCGAACTGATTGCGTCTGGTGCGGCACAACTGGTGATCGGCACGCATGCGCTGATACAGGACAGTGTGCAGTTCAGCAAACTGGGACTGGTCATCGTCGATGAACAGCACCGTTTTGGCGTTGGCCAGCGCCTGAGTCTGCGCAATAAAGCAGAAGCGGGCAAAGTACCGCATCAATTGATGATGTCGGCCACGCCAATACCACGCACCCTGGCCATGACGTATTACGCGGATCTGGAAGTCTCGGTGATTGATGAGTTGCCGCCGGGCCGCACACCGATCGTCACGCGTGTCATCGATCAAAACCGACGCGATGAAGTGATACAACGCGTGCATGCTGCCGCACAGGAAGGCAAGCAGGTATATTGGGTCTGCCCGCTGATTGAAGAGTCCGAAACCCTGCAACTGCAAACGGCCACGGATACCCACGCCATGCTGTCGGCAGCCTTGCCGGAGTTACAGATAGGACTGGTGCACGGCCGCTTGAAACCGGCAGAAAAGCACGCTGTCATGGACGCCTTTCTGCGCAATGAAACGCAGGTACTGGTGGCCACCACGGTGATCGAAGTTGGTGTGGATGTGCCGAATGCCAGCCTGATGGTGATAGAGCATGCTGAACGCTTTGGCCTGTCGCAATTGCATCAGTTGCGCGGGCGCGTCGGTCGCGGCGCTGCCGCCAGTATCTGCCTGTTGCTGTACATGGGGCCCCTGGGCGGTACGGCCAGACAACGGCTGGCGACGATGCGCGAAACCAACGACGGTTTTGAAATCGCCCGCAAAGATCTGGAATTACGCGGCCCCGGTGAATTCCTTGGCGCACGCCAATCCGGCGAAGCCATGTTGCGCTTTGCGAATCTGGAAACCGATCAATGGCTGGTCGAGAAAGCGCGCGATCTGGCTCAGGAGTTATTGCAACGCGAACCGCAAACCGTGGCAGCGCATCTGGAGCGCTGGATGGGCAATAAAGAAGAATTTTTAAAGGTCTGAATAGGCTGATTGCGACAGTCACCTTTGCGCAAGTACCGGCTGTGGCAGAATGCTGGCGTGACGTGTTTGCCTGATGTGTTTGCTTGTTGCGTCGACAAATTGCATTTGCCCGCCGCGCCTTTAACGCACATCAATTCCCTGCATCGCGCCTGGCGCACAATCATTGCAGTGAAGGTGTGACAACTCTTTATTAACGTAGGACTTACGCAAAACCGCCCCAGCAGCGTTATAGATCCTTGTCGTACGATGTGTACTGCCTTCGTCGCTATGCCTTGCTGGAACGATTTTGCGTAAGCCCTCTAATTTCTATTGAATATCATCATGTTAAAAATTATCGACGCCGATCTCAACGATGCACAACAAGCCAACGACGTGCTTTCGCTATTGAACAGTTACGCCAAAGATCCTATGGGTGGCGGCGATGGCTTGTCAGCCTATAGCCAGACGCATCTGATCGAGGAAATAAAAAAGCGTCCCAATATACGAGCCGTACTTGCTTATGTCGATGCGCAACCGGCTGGCGTGGCGATCTGCATCGAAGGTTTTTCCACTTTCGCATGCAAACCTTTGCTGAATATCCACGATCTCGCGGTACATCCTGATTTTCGCGGACGTGGGGTCGGGCGGAAAATCATGGAACATCTGACCGCATTGGCGCTTACACAAGGTTATTGCAAACTTACACTGGAAGTCCTGGAAGGCAATCAAAAAGCCCAGGCACTGTATCGTGCCAGCGGTTTTGCCACCTACGTACTGGACCCAGCCATGGGTGGCGCCATCATGATGCAGAAAAAAATCGGCTGAACCAAGGCTTAGCGCAGGCACCCCGGCAAAGCAGTTGACAGGCCTGCAGCATCGCAAACGAACCCGAACACCGACATGTCGCTGAAAAGGTAAAATGCACGACTGTGCGTTTTTCTGTGCACTGCGCATTTTCAACCTGACAATTCAACTCAACTCAGTAAAGGAACAGACATGACGATCGACTTCACAGGCCGTGTGGCCATCGTAACCGGTGCCGGCGGCGGACTTGGCCGTGAACATGCACTGGCGCTCGCAGCGCGCGGCGCCAAAGTCGTCGTCAATGATCTTGGCGGCGCACGCGATGGTTCCGGCGCTTCTTCAGCGGCAGCACTGGCCGTGGTCGAAGAAATCCGCACTGCGGGCGGCGAAGCGATGGCGAATGGCGCCTCGGTCACGGATTTTGCGGCTGTACAGGCAATGGTTGCGCAAACGATGGCGCAATGGGGTCGCATCGATATTCTGGTCAACAATGCCGGCATTTTGCGCGACAAGAGTTTCGCCAAAATGGAGCTGGATGATTTCAAACTGGTCATGGACGTACATCTGATGGGTGCCGTGCATTGTTGCAAAGCCGTTTGGCCCATCATGACGGAACAAAAATACGGGCGCATCGTGATGACTACATCATCTTCCGGTTTGTACGGTAATTTTGGCCAATCCAACTACGGTGCCGCCAAGATGGCGCTGGTCGGCCTGATGCAAACCCTGTCCATCGAAGGTGCCAAAAACGATATCCGCGTCAACAGCCTGGCGCCGACAGCAGCCACGCGCATGACGGAAAGTCTGTTTCCGCCAGAAATGCTGGCGGCGCTGCAAGCTTCCGATGTGGTACCGGCAATGCTGGTACTGGCCGCAGACGACGCGCCAACCCGCACTATCTTGTGCGCAGGCGCCGGCAGCTTTGAAGCCGCCAATATCACCTTGACGCAAGGCGTCTGGATAGGTCGTACTGGCGACGCGCCAGAACAACTAGCGGCGCAACTGGCCGCCGTACGCGCGCGCGAAGGTGAAATCGTTCCGGAAAGCGGCACCGCGCAAGGACATCTGGAGCTGACCAAGGCAATCCAACATAGCCAGAAGTAAAACTTGCCCTCCGGCTGAGGAGACCGTTCCTCCTCAGCCGTAGTCTTCTCACCCTGGCAGTTATGTCATCCGAAACGGCCCACAGTTTTCCAGTCCATCGGCAAGACTTCGGCCTGTTGCCGATAGTCCGGTATTTCGTTGCAAGCGGATGTTTTACATTGCTATTCTGAACGCGAATAGCGTATGCTGATTGCGCCTCCCGTTGCTTGTATGTGCAGGCAAAATCCAGCTTGAGTTGTAGTCCGGAATGACGTTTTACATTGACAATGTGAAAGGACGATCATGACTAACCGTATTATTTCAGCAGCAATCCCACTGTGTTTTTTCTGCTTAGGCGCGACCTGTCATGCAGAAGACAAAATCACCCTCAATTACAACGAACGCCCGCCTTACATCGTGCCTGCCGCAGACGGTTCGGCAACTGGGCTCACGGCAACGCCAGCCGCGAACGCCTTCAGTACAGCCGGAATTCCTGTGACGTGGACAAAAATCCCGCCCAACCGCCAGCTCATCGTCGTTCAGGAAAACAAAAGCGCGAACTGTGCTATCGGCTGGTTCAAAAATTCTGAGCGCGAGACGTTTGCCAAATTCAGCAA
>JAGWUK010000854.1 GCA_028868455.1 Burkholderiales bacterium
AGCCCAGTAGTAATTGTCCCTAAACGTGTAATTTTCATGGCGAAGCAGGCCAACCACGGCATTGAGATGTTGCGTGAGCGGATAGTTGTAGTTCGCCTGCGCCTCGAATTTCCGCTCTCGCACCATGTCGCCATTCGCGGCATGATAGGAATTCTCGGTGTAACGCTCCAACCGGAAATCGAAATTTCCTGTCGTCCAGCCCGGCGCGTAATTCGCAGTCAATCGACTGTTCAGCGATGGCATTAACGTGGTTTGCGTTGAGAGATTGCCCGTAGCCAGATACTGGCCGGTGAATGCATCGGCCGCGCGAGCATTCCCGTATACACCGGCAAGACTGCCAGCCACGAGGGCTATGGCGCATCTGAATTGATTTGATTTCATGTTCTTCCCTTGTTGTGATTCACCGAAACTATAGGCCTCAGCACTCAAGCCGGATGTCAGCCGTGGTGGCACGCGCTTGGCATGCAAGCACGATGCGGTGCTGTATGTCGCGCGTCGTCAATGCATCGTCACGCTGCATGATGGCCTCACCGGCCAGCATTTTTACCTTGCAAGTGCCGCATGTTCCTGCCCGGCAGAGCGATTCGATCGCCACGCCGCATTCTTCCGCGGCATCCAGCAGCGTCATTCCAGGCGGTGCGAAGCATGTTTTAGCGGATGTCGCGAACGTCACTGTCGCCCCGGCCAAGCCATCGATGGCAACAACGTTCCCATTGCCGAACAATTCGGTATGAATCTGCGCATCGGAGACATTCAATGCCTGCAAGACGGCGATGGTGGCTGCCATCATCGGTTCCGGCCCGCATAAATGCACCCGCCGACGATCAATGTGCGGCACAAAATCGGCCAGATGTTTGGCCTGGATGCGTCCGCTCGGGCCCTCCCAAGCGAATCCGCTGACTCTCGACGGAAGGATCAGGTACTTGAAATGACGATATCGCTGTGCGATCGCACGGATTTCCTGTTCAAACAGAATGTCGGCCGGCGTCCTGATCGCAAACAGCAAATACACTTCATGCGGCCAGTTGGACTGCGCTAAATGCCTCAGCACACTCAGCAATGGCGTGATGCCGATGCCGCCGGCGATCATGACGATGCTGTCTGCTTCAGCACCGGTGAAGGTAAAGTCGCCCACTGGGCCGATGCAGGTCAAGGACTGGCCAGACGCGATACGCTCGTGCAGATAGACAGAGCCGCGCCCCTCATCCATCCGTTTGACCGCAATGTCGCAAAAATCCTGTTGTCCCGGTGCTGAGCAAATGCTGTAGCTGCGGGTGAAAATACGGTCGCCTTCCGCAAGTCGGAAGCTCAGGTATTGGCCGGGCGCAAAGTGAAATGGCAGCGAGCCGCCGGCAGGACTGACCAACCGGAATACCTTGACATCGGCTGCCACGTCGATGATTTTTGCAACGATCAATTGTCCATGCCATGCTGGCAGTGACACGGCATGCGATGCATTCATCCGACGCAGTTTCCTTCCAAGGGTGATGCGCCAGGCGATGAGGCCGATGCAAATGATCGCGCAGGCTTCGATGAACAGTTTGCCGCCATCGAAAAAGTTGATCGTGGCACCGTGCTTGAGCGAGGGTTCGGTGAACACT
>JAGWUK010000855.1 GCA_028868455.1 Burkholderiales bacterium
GTCAGCAAATTAGCAGAGCCTCCGAAACACATCTCTCTGAGAAAGCTGGGCTGGTTTATTAAGCAATCGATATCCCCAACCAACGAATGGATTGAGCATTTTTGAACTTGCTTTAATGGCAAACCGAATCGGCGTCAGGTGAGCGCCGAGATCTTGTTTTATCGGATAAGTCGTCAGCCCCAATTCGAGGCGTTTGACGCCACACTCTATGGCAGTCTGAACCACCGAGTAGGCCACATAAAGGTAAAGTCCATCGTTCGCAGCAATCTCACGGCCAAAATATAGCCAGCGTCCCAAATCACCGTCCAGCATCAGAAGAGCGTGACCAACTAACTCATTGTTGCGGAAATACAAAACTGCCTTCACCGAAATACCCTGCCGCAGCGAGAGCTGCCGATAGAATTCAGTGTTCAGGATTTCTCTCTGGAACTCCTGCGCCTGCTCATGCACCACGAGCCACTGCGTAGCCAACTTGGGGGCCAACTCTGAAAACTCATCGACCACTTCGTGCGAAATGCCTGCCGCCCGATTCCGCTTAAGGTATTTCTGCAGCTTGCTTCTATAGTAACTCTTCATCGCCGCTTGATAGTCCTCAACCTTGTGCCAAGGAAGCTCAAGATAGGTATTCGGCAATCCGTCGATCAAGTGAAAACCCGCCGTAGCCATTTCCTTTTGTTCAAGCTCGCTCCCAGGCTCGAAATCGCGGGCAATGATGAGCCAACACCCCTCTTCACTCGCCAATCGCTCCATTAGTTTAATTAGGCACTGGCGCATTTCTTCGGCTCGCGATGGAGTTGCACAAATCCAGGGCGGACTATTCAGAATAATCGGGGTACCACATTCGAGCATGCGCAACTTCAACAAGTTGGGAATCCAGCGACGCGCCGTATTCAGCAAGCTACGCAGGGGTCGCGGGGCAAAAATGGCAATATCCGTTGTCACCGCATAGAAGGTCGCAGACCCGATCGCAACATCATCCTCGTCATAAAATACGACATAGCGATACTCGAAGTCATTCAGCTTGCTAGCCTCGATCAACGACCAAAATGCATGCGAAAATGTGCGTGATCGCCCTTTGATCAATCCATCCCAGAGATCGGCGGGAACGTCGTCGATACGATTGAAGATTCTGAATTTCAACGTGCAGCCTAATTTTTCCAATTGAATGGCCGGCATTTTAACCGTGCCTCATCAAATAATGCCCCACGCACTCGTTACTGGCGCAACAGGCTTTGTCGGCGGCCACCTAACCAACCGCCTCATGCGAGACGGATGGAAAGTCCGCACCCTCGTCCGCGATGCGACAAAACTTTCAAAGCATACGTCAGAGATGCCGGAAATCGTCGCCGGGAATCTTTCTAACCCCGAAACACTGGCAACCGCCGTTCGGAACGTCGATATGGTTTTCCATTGCGCGGCAAATGTCGCAACCTGGGCTCCCGAAGCGGACTATAACGAAGTCAATGTCCTTGGCACAGACCGGCTACTCACGGCAATCATCCAAAACAATCGCAGCATCAAGCGTATCGTGCATCTCTCGACCGTTGATGTTTACGGCTTCCCGGAAATGCCAGCCGACGAACAATCCCCCGTCGG
>JAGWUK010000856.1 GCA_028868455.1 Burkholderiales bacterium
TTTACGGTTCCAAGCGTTCAATGCGGGCGGCGTGGCTAAGTTTGAGAGCCTTGCTTCAGTTAGGTGTTGCATTGCTGCTGGCGATCGTATGCGTGATAAGACCGACAAAAGCATTTACCTGGTTGCGCACTGCAGCTTCCCAGTTAGGGAAAATTGCATACTTTTTGGAAAAAAATATGCTTGCCTATGGCGAAACAGTTGGCCACACATCGATAAAAGAAAAAACATGAGAGATCAACGAGAAAACAGATTGCAAGCTCTGGATGGCTTGCGTGCCGTTTCCATTCTATTGGTAGTAATTTCACATGCATGGCTTGGCTATATCGTTCCCGGCGGTTTGGGAGTGACAATTTTCTTTTTTATCAGCGGTTTTATTATCACTCGTTTGATGTTGACAGAATGGGACAAAACAACAACTGTCAGCATTCGTCAATTTTATCTGAGGCGGCTTTTTAGATTAATGCCAGCGTTGATCGTGTTTGTTTTGATTTCCTTATTGACGATGCACTATGCTGAAGTGCATTGGAAATGGGCGGAGTTATCCTCGGTGTTTTTTTATTTTGCGAATTATTACGGAATTTTTTTTGGATTCAGTGGTGATGCGCTGCCGCCTCCTTTGGCCATTACATGGTCACTGGCAGTAGAGGAGCATTTTTACCTTGTCTTTCCGATACTGTTTCTGAGTTTAATTAAATCGCCACGCTTATTTCTAAAACTGATTTTGGCCGCAATGTTGATCGTCCTTGCGTGGCGGATATATCTCGGTTGGTATGTTGGTTTGGATAACCTGGTTCATTATCGAATTTACAAAGCAACCGACACGCGATTCGATTCCATTTTGTATGGGACTGCCTTCTCAATCTTGATTGCACGCTACTCATGTGCAACTGACTTTTTTTCAAAGACCTGGGTGTTCCTGTTTGGAATACTTTTGATGTTGGCAACCCTTTTGTTCAGGGATGAAATATTTCGCGAAACATTGCGTTATTCGCTACAAGGTATTGCTTTGGCATGTATGTTTTTTCAATTGGTGTTGACGGAAGGATTCTTTTCAAGAATTCTGGCATCACGCGCCATGGTTTATATCGGTAGAATTAGTTACTCATTGTATTTATATCACTGGTTGGCGTATGCAATTGTGTCGCGTTGGATGCCAGATGCGCATCTGGCTATGCGAATGTTGGTCATGGGAGTGCTTTCATTTTTGAGCGCCCATTTATCTTATCGTTATATTGAACAGACTTTTTTGAAAATTGGTAAATCTGTTTTACATTCTGCGCAAAGTTAAAGTTAAAGCTCATGTGAAGCCATTACCTTTAATCTCCTGGTGCTGGATGTCACTGCAATTAAGGCAAAGATAAAGAAGACGTTTTGAAAGCCAAATCCCCGGAACAAGCTGCTTTCCGTTAAGTTGGTGATGATTACAACAACTAACATGGCGGTCCAAAATGCAGCTTGATGACGATCGAGCCTTGCCAGGATTGCGAGTTTTCTTGCCTGCGTAAATAGAAGAAGTATAGTCAAACACAACCCGACAATTCCCTGCTCATTCAATATGTCCAGGTATCCGTTGTGCGACTGCAGGGGAATCCAAT
>JAGWUK010000857.1 GCA_028868455.1 Burkholderiales bacterium
AACAGTTACTGCTGCTTATCAGGGATCAGGCAAAACCATCCCTGCCATGTCTTGGCTCTGCGTCGCACATATCGTCCTGCCGCCGTTGCCAGACATTGCAGCAACAGTTTTGCCGGGTCCGGAAAAAGTACCCAGTCAATCAAGACAGCCTGCCAGCAGGCATGTTTATTGCAAACCTGGCGCCATGTGCGCCATACGCGTCAGTTTGCTTAAAAAAACAGAACCGGGACAACAACAGACCAGACGCAACATTGCCGCCCGATTTTGACGGCAATGCGGCGCCAGGCCTGGCCAAGCAAGAGGAGAACATGGAAACAATCAAAGAAACCCTGGCTGACACGTTCAGCCCGGTATGGCCGCAGCTCGCTCTGGAGCGTGGGCGTCATACCAGCCTGGTGGATCAGATCGTGCAGGAAATCACGCATCTGGTGCGCCATAACAGTCTGGCACTGGGCAGCAAAATGCCTTCCGTGCGCCAGTTTGCCAAATGCAATGCCGTCAGCACGTTCACGGTCGTGGAATCTTACGAAAGGCTGATCACGCTGGGTCTGCTGAGTTCGCGGCGCGGTTCAGGCTATTTCGTCACCAAGCCTGCCAATACGCCGCATCCGGTGGCGCAAGTCTGCGCGCCAAGCGCGCTTGATGCACTCAGCCCCGATCTGTATTCCGGCGTCTCAACGGCGGTGCCGACCGGCTCTGGCTGGTTGCCGCCGGAATGGTATGGCGACGATATTTTGCTCGATGCCTTGCGCCAGGCCATGCGCATACCGACCCAGCGTTTGCGCGGCTACGGCAATCCGCTCGGTTTTCCCAGCCTGCGCCAACATCTAGCCAGCAGCTTGTCGATTGATCTGTTGAGCGTCGGTGCAGAACAAATCCTGCTGACGCACGGTGCCACGCACGCGTTTGACCTGATTTTGCGCACCTTGTGCAAACCTGGCGATACGGTTTTTGTGGAAGACCCCGGCTATAGCAACCTGCTGTCGCTGATCCGCCATCACGGCTGCATTCCGGTCGGCATACGACGCGATGAAAACGGTCTTGACCTCGACAGTCTGATGGAAAAAGCCGTGCTGCATCAACCCAAAATCATGTTCGTCAACACCGTGCTGCAAAATCCGCTCGGCACCAGTTTGTCGCAAGTGCAGGCGCATCGCCTGCTGGCGCTGGCCGAGCAATTCGACTTCTGGCTGGTCGAAGACGACATCTATCGCGAACTGTGCACACGCCCGGAACCATCGCTGGCAGCGATGGACGGCCTGCGCCGCGTGATCCGTGTCGGCAGTTTTTCCAAGACCCTGTCGCCGACTTTACGCGTCGGCTCCATCTGCGCCTCACCTTCACTGATCGGCGAATTATTGCGCATCAAAATGCTGGCCGGACTCACAACATCCGAAATCAATGAACGTGCCGTATTGCACGCCATTAGTTCGCGCACCTATCGCCGCATGCTGGAAAAACTGAAACGCCAACTGGAAACCGCCCGCAACGATAGCCTGGAACTACTGCTGGAAGCCGGTTTAACACCGCTGGCCGAACCGCGTGGCGGCATGTTCATCAGCGCGGGCTGGCAGCAAAGCAATAGTAACG
>JAGWUK010000858.1 GCA_028868455.1 Burkholderiales bacterium
CATTTGTTTTGTACTTTACGACTTAAGCAAAGTCGTTCCAGCAAGGCATGGCGATGAAGGCCGTGCACATCGTACGACCAGGAACCGTAACACCGCTGGGGCGGTTTTGCGTAAGTCCTGTATTTTTCATATTGATGTGATTCATTTATCAACATTTACCGTCTTCGGGAATCAGGCAAAATACGATGCGCAAAACATCAGGCCTCTGCTCAATTCCCAGGCCTCAGAAACAGACGCGCACGGTGAACAGATCAACAACACATCAAATCGTCACGCAATGTCGGCGCCAAATGAGCGCGCTCTGCTTAGCATTGCACTTGCCATCAAGCTGAAATAATTGTGTTGTATTCTTCACCAGCCAATTGGCCGGCCCTTTTGCAGGCAGAACTTTCTTTGCAGCGGGCAGTCTTCATTTACCTTAACCACGATAGCGATTTGTAACTATGAATATGACCCTGCTTCCGGCATTGCGATCACCGCGTCGCCTCTTTCTTTTGTCTTGTCTGGCAAGTACCACTGCCCTGATGGCTTTGCCCGCTGTCGCTGTCGAAAAACCGGCACAACCCAAACTGGTCGTCGTATTGGTGGTCGATGGTTTGCCGCAAGAACAAGTCCTGCGGTATCGCGATCAGTTTGCTCAGGGTGGCTTTCGCCGCTTACTTGATCAGGGTGCATGGTTCAGTGACGCGCATCAGGCGCATGGCGTGACAGTCACTGCGGTCGGTCACTCTGCGATTTTGACTGGCACCTATCCTTACCAGCACGGCATCATCGGCAATAACTGGGTAGATCGTGAAACTCTGGCATCGGTGTACTGCACGGAAGATACGAACTACACCTATATCGGTGAAGAGACCAAGAAAAGCGACGGCACATCGCCGGCGAATCTGAAAGTCAGTACGCTTGGTGATGAACTGCGTTACGCAACCGGCAATCAATCCAAAGTCATTGCCGTCTCCGGAAAAGATCGCGGCGCAATTCTGCTGGCAGGCAAAACCGGCACAGCCTATATGTACATGGGAAAAACCGGCGATTTCGCCAGCAGCACCTATTACATGCAAAGTCATCCGCAGTGGGTGCAAAATTATCTGGCGTCGAAACCGCAAGATCGTTTTTATGGAAAAACCTGGCGTCCTTTGCTGGCAGATTCCGCTTATGCGAACGATGCCAGCGACGATATCGTGGCGCCGTCATCGGCGAAAAACAATCGCTTTCCATTTACTTATTACAGCGAAAACGGCAAGCCCGATGCCGATTATTACAACAAGCTGAGAACCGGCCCTTACCTCGATGAAATGACGCTGGATTTTGCCCGCGCTGCGATCGAGGGTGAAAATCTCGGCAAGAATCCGGCACATGTCCCTGATCTGCTCGGTGTCAGTCTGTCCAGCCATGATTACGTCAATCATGCATTCGGTCCGGAAAGCAAGATGTCGCACGATCATTTGCAAAGACTGGATCGCCTGTTGGCCAATTTCTTCAATTATCTGGATAAACGCGTTGGCCTGGACAACACCGTCATCGTGCTGACAGCAGATCACGGTTTTCCCAACACGCCGGAATTCGCCAAATCGCGCCACATGAGTGCAG
>JAGWUK010000103.1 GCA_028868455.1 Burkholderiales bacterium
GGATATTTCGGAAGGGCAATTCGTTTGTTTGCTGGGCCCTTCAGGTTGCGGAAAATCCACGCTGTTGAATGCCATTGCCGGTTTCTCTTTACCGACCTCCGGCAGCATTACTGCGAACGGAAAAATCGTCAATGCCCCAGGGCCGGATCGTGGCATGGTGTTTCAGGAATACGCGCTGTTTCCGTGGATGACGGTCGAAAAAAATATTGCGTTTGGCCTGGAAATCAAAGGTGTGGGAAAAGCCGAAATTCAGCAAAAGGTGAATATGTTGCTCGGCATGCTGGGCCTGGCGGATTTCAAGCAGCGTTTTCCTAAAGATTTGTCTGGCGGCATGCGTCAACGCGTAGCGATTGCCCGTGTGCTGGCGCTGGATTCGCCTATCATGTTGATGGATGAACCTTTCGGTGCGCTGGATGCGCTGACGCGTCGCAATTTACAGGATGAATTGCTGCGCATCTGGTCTGAATTGAAAAAAACGATTATTTTTGTGACGCACAGTATCGAGGAAGCGATTTATCTGGCGGACAGAATTATCGTCATGACTTATCGTCCCGGCACCGTCAAACGCGATTTATTACTGGAGCTGCCACGCCTGCGCGACCCTTCGTCGGCAGAGTTCAATGCGCTCAAGCGCGAGTTGGGACAAATGGTGATGGAAGAGCAGCAAAGGCATCATAACGATGAACTGAAAATGGCGGCTGTCGATTAAGTCAGAATGATAGAAATGCCTGATCAGGACATCAGGCAGCGTAGCATGCGCAAGCAATTGCGCATGAAATAAAAGGGGCAGGTAAATCCCTGCCCAATCACATAAGGAGACATCATGAAACAATTTTTACGACTTTGCGCCATCGCGTTTTGCGTTTTATTTGCAGGGCAGAGCATGGCGGCAGCCGAGCATGGCAGCGCCGACGAAGCGGTGGCGATGGTGCAAAAAGCCATTGCCTACATGAAGGCCAATGGCAGAGAGAAAACACTGGCCGAAGTCAATAATCTGCACGGTCAATTCCGTGATCGCGATCTGTACATCACCATCAATGACTTAAACGGGAAAAATCTGGCGCACGGTGCCAATGCCAAAATGCAAGGCAAAGACCTGATCGACCTGAAAGACGCCGACGGCAAGTTCTTCATGCGTGAACGCATGGAACTGGCAAAAACCAAAGGCAAAGGATGGCAGGATTATAAATTCGTGAATCCCATATCCAAAAAGATAGAACAAAAATCCATGTATTTTGAAAAGCATGAAGACCTGATTTTTAATTGCGGCATCTATAAATAGGTCTTGTTGTTCCTGCGGTTTTGACGTTACCACTTTTGCGCCGTTCGCGGCGCTTCGCTTATCCATGAAAACCAATCAACGCATCGTCTTGATATCGCTGCTGACAGCGCTGGCGGTGGCATTGATTGCCGGAGCCTATCTGATCGCAACGCGCGTTGCTACAGCAGAATTACGTCAATCCGGTGACCGCCAGTTGCAGATCATTGCGCTGGATCTGGAATCGGTACTGGAGCGATATGAAACCTTGCCGTATTCAGTTTCGTACTTGCCCCTGGCAGCACAAGTGCTGGCCGACCAGCAAAATAAGGCGTTGGTGCAGCAACTGAATCTGACGCTGCAAGATATGCAAAAGCAGGCCAAGATTGCAGCCATTTATCTGATGAATGCCGAAGGTAAAACCATCGCTGCCAGCAACTGGAATTCCACGCTCAGCTATGTCGGACAGAACTTCAGTTTTCGTCCTTATTTTCATGAGCCGATGTCAAACAATGGCGCTGTTCCCGGGCATTTTTATGCGATCGGCAATACCACCAATATTCCCGGTTATTTCATTTCGCAACCGGTGTATCCAATCGGTGCGCGGCGCGGCAGCGTGCCGCCTGTGGGTGTGATCGCCGTTAAAATCAGCCTCAACGAATTTGAAAAAGCCTGGCGCAGCAATGATGAGCCCATCGTGCTGGCGGATAGCAATGGCGTCGTTTTTTTGAGCAATCGCCCAGAATGGCAATACCGCAGCTTGCGTTCGCTTGATGCCGAAGTGCAGAAAGACATCCAGGCCACGTTGCAATATGCGGGCAAAAATATCCAGGCGATCGCGGCTTTGCCCAAAAAAGTCCAGGCCGGTTTTGGCGAATATCTGGCACGTCCTATCGGACGACTGGGGTGGCAATTGATGCTGTTTCCCAGTGAATCCAAGGTAATTCACGCCGGCATGCAGGCGGCGGGTATCACGCTGTTGCTGTTGGTATTGTTGGCTGCATTTGCCGGTGTGTATTACCAGCGCTACCGGCGTCTGCAAGAACGGCAGGCTGCACAATTTGCCCTGAAACAGGCCGCTGACGATCTGGATCAAAAAATTGCGCTGCAAACGCAAGAGCTGACCCGTGCCAATGCGCAACTCGAAGCGCAGCTCAACAAACTGCAAGAAGCCGACCAGCTTTTGCGTTCTGCACAAAATGAAACTGTGCAAACAGGCAAGCTCGCCTTGCTGGGACAAATGGCCGCCGGTATCACACACGAACTGAACCAGCCGCTGACCGCAATACGTGCCTTTGCCGACAATGCCGCAGTGCTGATGACGCGCGGAAAACTCGACGAAGTCAACGCCAATCTGAAGCACATCAGTGACGCCAGCGCACGCATGGGCGCCATCATCGGCCAGCTCAAGGGCTTCGCGCGCAAAAGCGCTGGCAATTTGAGTCAGGTCGATGTCTCTGCCGCCATCCGCGCTTCGGCGGCATTGCTGGCAGGCGAATTTGCACGCAATGAGGTGCAGTTGCACTTGCAGATACCAGACAGCCTGTTCGTGCTGGGCGACCATATCCGTATCGAGCAAGTGCTGATTAATTTGCTCAGAAATGCGCTCGATGCTGTCGAAGTCGCCAGCCTCAAACAGGTCGAGGTTGTGCTGGAGCAAAACGCTGAGGTGGTGCTGGTCCGCATCATCGACACCGGCCCGGGTTTGCCTGAACACGTCAGAGAGCACCTGTTCGAGCCCTTCTTCACCACCAAACCCAGCGGCAAAGGCCTGGGATTGGGTCTGGCCATTTCTTCGTCGATTGTGCAAGCCATGGGCGGAGAATTACTGGCAGAAAATCGCGCGCCAGACGATGCCACGCACGGCGGCGCTGAGTTCATTGTGCGCATTCCGTTGAAGTTGTCCGCGCAAGCCTGAATTTGACCAATCTCGCAAATAATTCGGAATAGTGCAATTTTGGCTATTTCTGATTTGCCATCTCTGATGTAAATTGAACACGCCGATGATGAAAATTTGTGCAATATCAAGGCGTTAAATCTGGTCTTTGCTGTTTTTAATTGCTACTATGATTCGGTAACTTATTACTTTTGCGGGGTTCGGGTATGGATGTCGATCAAATAGCTTCCGGCGCTCCGGTCAGAGCCACTCCGCAGCCGCTTGCCGCACCAGCGGAGGCGCGCGCGCAGCGACTGAATCAATCGCATCAGACGCAAGACGGTAAAAACGACGGGGCTGCCAGTGGCACAAACGGCACGACAAGTGCGGTGGATACGGCGGCCTTGAAAAAATCCGTCTCGACGCTGAACGAATTTATACAACCGCATTTTGGCAGCATAGAGTTCAGCGTGGATGACACCTCTGGCAAGACCTTGCTGAAAATCGTCGATAAAGAAACCGACGCAGTGTTGATGCAAATTCCGTCCAAAGAAGCGTTGGCGCTGGCACAGTCACTCGGTCAGAAGAGTGGCAATCTGATCAAGGCTACAGCCTGAATTTCTTTCTTCTTCTCAGAGCCTTGGTTTGGCGCTGACGATCAAACAAGCATATTTAATCTTTTCCCAGAATTTGTAACAGGCGATCCAGTGCGCTGTGGGTATTCGCGATCCACCGATCGGCGCCAGCCTTGTCGCTTGCCGCGACGATCATCGGCGCGCTGATGCACAGACGTAATGCGCTGACGGCAATCCCGTCGCGCTCGCCACACAGCACTGGCTGGCCGAGTTGAAAGCGGCGTTGCTGGTGCGTCTGATCCGGCTGACTGAGCTGGCGATAGACGTGGGCGGTTTGTTCGCGTGTCAGTGGTCGTCTTTGCGCGCCGTTCCTGCCTGACGTATCGACATGAAATAGCAGGAAAGGGAAAATCGTCGGTTCGCTATCCCATTGTCTGGCGCAACCGAGTTCGCTGCGATCAAGTGCGCCAACGGGCAGCAAAGCGAAATGCGGGTCCAACTGCAGACGCGTGACGATGCTGTGCCGGAATGCTTGTAAAAACGACTGTATCGCCTGTTCGTCGACCCGGCGGAATGCGCGCAGCTCCGCCATTGCCGCTTCCCAGCGCAGCATCAGGCCAAAGTTGGTGCCGTCAGACAAACTGGCACGGGCCGCAAAATCGATGGGCCAGTCGGCAGCGTTCGAATATTGGCTGACACCGGGCGGCAGGCCGTATGCGCGGTAACGCTGCGTCGCTTTTGACGGCACCAGCAAGGCGCCGGAAAATGTCGGCCCGGCGAGAAATTTGGAACCGGTCAGGGCGACCATCCATTGCTGCGCCAAAAAAGCTTGCAAGGTGGCGGGCGCCAGACGGAACTGGCAGGCATCGACCAGGACTTCTACCTGTTCCGGCCAGCGTTGCTGCAATCGCATGACGGTGCCGATACCGGGAAAAATCAAGCCAGTTTTGCTGCTGTCGGTCAGGATCAGCAAGACTTTTTGTCCCGCGCTCGCAGCTTCTTCCACCAGGTGGCTGCATTCGGCATCGACGGTCGCCGGGTCACGCAAGCTACCGTCGGTTTCGCGTGCTGCCAGCATGCAGATGTCGCCTTGCCAGTCGCTGATCAGCGCACCGATAGGTACACTTTCACCGCAGGCCGAATCAGAGTGAAAATGTTTTCCCTGCACGGCAGACATCAGGCCGCTGCCGGTTTCTGCCTGGGTGATCATGACGGTGCGTTGCGGGCGTAGCCATTGCGTCACGATCAGGTGCATGTCGGTGCCGGAGGCGGACAGCACGGCGTTGACGCCATCACCATCTTTGCAGCCACATAGCCTTAATAATTCGGCTCGCAGGTTTTGCATCTGATCGGCATACACCGTTTCGGGCGCGGCAGTCTGCAATTGTGCCTGGCAACGTTGCCGCAATGCCTCCGCAGCGGCCATGCCATTGGCTGAAATGGTAGAAGCCGTGGATGAACCGAGCGCTACGACTTCGCTGTCCGGGACAGCGCGGCAACCGTATTTGGTCAGGCCAGTGGCGGGATCGGGCACGATGCGCGTATCGCCGCCGGCAATCAGCAGGCTGGCTGTGTCTGGAAGTGTCAACATAAAACGTCGTTTGTTCAGTCTGGCAATCCGGTCTGGCGTGTGTGTTCCAGCATGGCGCGAAATGCGGTAAACACTTTTTGCATGGCCGGTTTTTTGTACGGATACATATCGACCGGGTCCATCGCATGCACGATCATGGCGTTATCGACTTCAAAAATCAGCAGGTCGCCTGACTGGGTTTCTGCGCAATCGATGCCGAGGTACGGCAAACCCATGCGCTGGTAAATGGTGTGCAGGGCGGCGGCATGGCGCACGGCAAATTGTTCATCGAAATGCGCCATACACTGCGCTTCTTCCATGCGTTTTTCGGCGCTTTCGTTCATGCCGGCGTTCAGGTAGTGAATCATCCAGTGCGACGAAATCGCAAAGTGACAGACGAAAGGGCGGCCTTCTATCAGCGCGATGCGGTATTTGCGGAACTGGCCGTCCGCACTGCGGTAGTCGACAAAGCGCGACAGGTAGAAACGTTCAGTGGCGACACGTGCGAGGTATTCGTTCAGCTCGCGGCTGCTGTTCATCTTCTCCAGATTTTGTCCGGCGTGTGAGCCAACCGGGCGGATGATCAGCGGGAAGCTGTCCCCGGGCAGCAACTGACTGAGCAGGCTTTCATCAGTTGCTAGCGCGCTCACTGTGGCGCGGTCGGTACGCACAGTGACCGGCATGTTGACGCCGGGACAATTTTGCAGGGCGGCGCAGACGCCGTCGCGCGACAAGACGGCAATGCGCTCCGGCAGGTTAATGACCGGGCGTGGCCAGCTGGCGGTCATGATGGCGACTTGTTGCAGCAGCGGTTGATTGGCTTCGGACTCGGCCATGGCCACCATCATGACGTCGTGGTCGGGCACGATTTCTGGCCATGCGGTATCAAGGCTCAGATACAGCAAATCCAGTGAGACATCGGCATCTTCCAGTAAAAATTCGATGGGCGTGTTGGCCATCAGATCACCCGGACCCATGATGACCAGCAGGCGCAAACCTGGTTCGCCGTGTTTGCACGGCAGGTAATACAAAGGCTGCATGGCAATCGCTTGCGCCTGCATGGCCAGTGCCGCGTCGCGTTGGCCGATCAGTTGCAGTACGGTCGAGCAATCGAGGAAAGCGTTGGCGTCTGTTGGATTGGCTTGCGCACGCTCCAGCAAGGCGGCACCGAGCGGTTTTAGGTCTTCATTCAGGAAGGCGCGGCGCATCAGCGGCGCGACACCGATCAGTGGCGCGAACGGTTCGATAGAAAAGGGAAAATTGTCGGACATGAAGTTTCCAGTTGTGGGTCAGGTACAGCGCGCTTTGCCCATGGCAAGCACCGCGCAGAGCAGGGCGTCGATATCTTGTTTGCCGGTGCGGTGATTGACGATGGCTGCGCGGATGGCTAACTGGCCCTTGACGGTGGTGGTGGAGGGGACGGCAATGCCGGATTCATGCAGGTCGGCGACGATTTCGCGATTGACATGATCGGCATCGTCGCAGCGATAGCGGAAACAGACGATGTTCAGGTTGACGGGCGCCAGCAATTCCAGTGCCGGATGCAGCGCGATTTGTTGCGCCAGATAGCGCGCCAGATGACAGGTGTGCGAAATTGTTTCGCCTAATTTTTCGGTACCGAAAGCCTGGATCGTGAACCAGGTTTTGAGCGCCCGGAATCCGCGCGACAAGTCGGGGCCAAAATCGCAAGGCCATGGCGAACCGGCGGCCAGACCGCGCGCTTCGCGCCGCAGATAGGCGACTGGTGCGGCAAAAGCCTGCATGTGCAGGCTGCCATCGCGCACCAGCAGGAATCCGGCATCGTATTGCACTTGTCCCCATTTATGAAAATCGAAGGCGATGGAATCGGCGCGCTCGATACCGGCGAGCTTGGGGGCGACCTCATCCGACATCATGCCAAGTGCGCCATAGGCGCCATCGATATGCAGCCACAGCGATTGATCACGGGCGATGTCGGCCAACGCGTTCAGGTCGTCGATGGCGCCGACATCGACCGTGCCAGCGGTGCCAGCGATGAAGAAAGGATGAAGACCAGCCTCACGGTCGGCGGCGATGGCGGCTTGCAAGGCCTCGGTGTGCATCTGATGCTGATCATCGGTCGGAATCCGGCGCAACGCTGCGGAACCGAGTCCGCTCAGATCCATGGCCTGCGCGATGCACCCATGCGCTTCGGCTGAGGTGTACGCGACGAGCTTGCTGTCGAGATTTTGCACGCCGCTCTGGCGCACACCGGTGCCGAGGGTGGCCGTCTTGGCGACCAGCACGCTCATCAGATTGGCCATTGAGGTGCCGGTGACAAAGACGCCGCTGGCGCTGTCGGGAAATTGAAACAATTCGCGCATCCAGCGCACGATCTGGCGTTCGACTTCGACTGGCATCTGGTTGCGGCCACCCAGATTGGCATTGAGTCCGGCGGCCAGCATGTCGGCCACCATGCCGATCGGTGTGCCGCCGCCATGCACCCATCCCATGAAGCCGGGATGCACATTGCCGACGGCATACGGCAAAATTTCGTGCATGAAACGCTGATGCAGTGTTGTCAGATCGGTGCCGGTTTGCGGCAGCGCTTCGTCAAAGCGCTGACGGATGACATCGGGAATGGGTTGCCAGACCGGACGCTGGCGGATGTGTTCGACATAATCGAGCATATCGTCGAGCATGCGATGACTTTGTGCACGAAACGCCGTCCAGTCGTCTGGGTCGAGTGAATCTTCAGAGTGGTTTTTCATCAACGCTTCGTCTGTGAATCGATAGTCGATTATCGCATCTGCAAAAGAACTTGCGCAATCTTTCAAGCGGATGTGGTCCGCAGCCGTTTGTCGCGTATCCTATTGCGGTTTGGCCTTCAGTCGCGATAAAACGGTTCTGCCGCCATGATCACTTTGATCATGGCGGGTGCTGCCAGTGTCACCGTGTGACGGTCGCCTGTCACAGCTGTTGAGGATACGGGATTTTAATGATGGGACTTACGCAAAATCGCCCCAGCGGCGTTATAGCTCCTTGTCGTACGATGTGTACTGCCTTCGTCGCTATGCCTTGCTGGAAC
>JAGWUK010000104.1 GCA_028868455.1 Burkholderiales bacterium
GGGCGTATTTTTTTGTTAAAAATACGCTTTTTTTTTCGTTTCAAAAAATGTCAGTGCATCGGATTAAACGAAAATAGGCATAAGAAACCAACCACAATGTCTAAAGACGTATCCGGTCTGCGTGCCATAATCCGGCCCAAGCCCTTGATTTGACGTATAATTTATCTTTCCCTGCGCCGATTTGAGATTCAGATTGCGGGCGCGTAATAAGTGCTGCTAAAAGGATGTCGCCCGATCCGCCAGCATGCATGAGCCGATCGGGTTTTTCGTTTTTTGCGAGTAATCATCATGTCCAACACCCTGCCCGTCTCCGCCACCGAAGCGCGTTTGCGCCAACTCCTGCAACAACGCATCCTGATACTGGACGGCGCGATGGGCACGATGATTCAACGCTATCAATTGACGGAAGCCGATTATCGCGGTGAGCGCTTCAAGGATTTCACCGGCCCGGAAACCGTGCGCGAGCTGTTCGTCAGAGGCAATAATGAATTGCTGTCGCTGACACGTCCGGATGTGATCGCTGAAATTCACGGCCAATATCTGGCAGCCGGCGCCGACCTGATCGAGACGAATACTTTCGGTGCCACCACGGTCGCGCAAGACGATTACCACATGGCACATCTGGCGTATGAGATGAATGTCGCCTCAGCCAAAATCGCGCGCGCCGCATGCGACCAGTATTCGACACCAGACAAACCGCGCTTCGTCGCTGGCGCGCTTGGCCCGACGCCGAAAACGGCATCGATTTCACCGGACGTGAATGATCCTGCCGCGCGCAACGTCAGTTTCGATCAATTGGTTGCCGCCTATCACGAACAAGTGCGCGGTCTGGTTGATGGCGGCGCCGATGTGCTGCTGGTCGAAACCATTTTCGATACGCTGAACTGTAAAGCAGCGCTGTTTGCGATTGACCAGTATTTTGAAGAAACCGGCAAAACCTTGCCTATCATGATTTCCGGCACCGTCACCGATGCCTCCGGCCGGATTTTGTCGGGTCAGACCGTACCGGCATTCTGGAATTCGGTACGTCACGCGAAACCGCTGACGATAGGTCTGAACTGCGCGCTTGGCGCGACATTGATGCGCCCTTATGCAGAAGAATTATCGAAAATTGCCGACACCTACGTCTGCATTTATCCAAACGCCGGCTTGCCCAATCCTATGAGCGACACCGGTTTCGACGAGCTGCCTGCCGATACCTCGGCACTGTTAAAAGAATTTGCCGAAGCTGGTTTCATCAACATTGCCGGTGGTTGCTGCGGCACGACGCCGGCGCATATCAAGGCGATTGCCGATCTGCTGCAAACCCAGGCGCCGCGCCAGATTCCAACAATTGCTCCAGCCATGCGCCTGTCCGGACTGGAACCGTTCACGATCGATGAACAGTCTTTATTCGTCAACGTTGGCGAACGCACCAACGTGACTGGTTCGAAAGCCTTTGCGCGGCTGATCCTGAATGAGCAATACGATGAAGCGTTGACGGTCGCACGTCAGCAGGTCGAAAACGGCGCGCAGGTCATCGATATCAATATGGATGAAGCGATGCTCGATTCGCAAGCAGCGATGACGCGTTTTTTGAATCTGATTGCGTCTGAACCGGATATCGCACGTGTGCCTATCATGATCGATTCGTCGAAATGGACAGTCATCGAAGCGGGTCTGAAATGCGTGCAAGGCAAGGCGATTGTTAATTCGATTTCGATGAAAGAAGGCGAAGCCGAATTCTTGCGTCAGGCGAAATTGTGCCGTCGTTACGGTGCGGCAGTGATCGTCATGGCCTTTGATGAAAAAGGTCAGGCCGATACCTATCAGCGCAAGATAGAAATCTGCGAACGCGCTTATCACCTGCTGGTTGATCAGATTCATTTCGATCCGCAAGACATTATTTTCGATCCGAATATTTTCGCCGTCGCCACCGGTATCGAAGAGCACAATAATTACGCCGTCGATTTCATCGAGGCGACGCGCTGGATACACAAGCATCTGCCGGGAGCGAAAATCAGCGGCGGCGTCTCAAACGTGAGCTTTTCATTCCGCGGCAATGACCCTGCCCGCGAAGCGATTCACACCGTCTTCTTGTATCACGCGATTCAGGCCGGCATGACGATGGGTATCGTCAATGCCGGCATGATAGGTGTCTACAGCGAACTCGATGCAGAATTGCGTGAACGTGTCGAAGACGTGGTGTTAAACCGCAGAGAAGACGCGACCGAACGCATGATCGAATTCGCAGCGACACTCAAAGCTGGCGGCAAAAAAGAAGAGGCGACGCTGGAATGGCGCAACGAGCCGGTGGAAAAACGTCTCGCGCATGCGATGGTGCATGGCATTACGCAATGGATCGTCGAAGACACCGAAGAAGCGCGCGCCGCCATCATGGACGCCGGTGGCCGCCCGATTCAGGTGATCGAAGGACCGCTGATGGATGGCATGAATATCGTCGGCGATTTATTCGGTCAGGGAAAAATGTTCTTGCCGCAAGTCGTCAAATCGGCACGCGTGATGAAACAGGCCGTGGCGCATTTAGTACCATTTATTGAAGAAGAAAAGAAACGCAGCGGCGACAATAAACCGAAAGGGAAAATCGTCATCGCCACTGTTAAAGGCGACGTACACGACATCGGTAAAAACATCGTCACCGTGGTCTTGCAGTGTAATAATTTTGAAGTCGTGAACATGGGCGTGATGGTGCCGTGCTCTGAGATTCTGGCCAAAGCGAAAGCTGAAAACGCCGACATCATCGGCCTGTCCGGCCTGATCACGCCGTCGCTGGAAGAGATGGCTTACGTCGCCAAAGAGATGCAGCGCGATCCGCATTTCCGCATGCTGAAGATCCCTTTATTGATCGGCGGCGCGACCACCAGTCGCGCGCATACGGCGGTCAAGATTGCGCCGAATTATGAAGGCCCAGTAGTCTATGTGCCGGATGCTTCGCGTTCAGTCTCTGTCGCGCAATCTTTACTGACACCGGAAAGTCGCGAACAATACATTGCCGAACTCGGCAGCGATTACGACCGCATCCGCACCCAGCATGCGAACAAAAAAACCACGCCATTGCTGACGCTGGCACAAGCGCGTGCAAACAAGATGCAGCTCCGTTTCGACGGCGCAGCGGCGCCGCGCAAACCAAAATTCATCGGCCGGCGCGTGTTCAAAAACGTCGACCTGGCAACGATCGCGCATTACATAGACTGGGGTCCCTTCTTCCAGACCTGGGACCTGGCCGGCCCATTCCCGGCAATTCTGACTGATGCGGTGGTTGGCGAAGCCGCGAGCAAAGTTTACGCTGAAGGTCAGGCAATGCTGAAAAAAATCATCGAAGGCCGCTGGCTGACGGCCAATGGCGTGGTCTCGCTGTTGCCTGCCAATACGGTCAACGATGACGACATCGAAATCTATACCGATGACACGCGCAGCGAAGTCGCATTCACTTATTACGGTCTGCGCCAGCAAACCGAAAAACCGATCGTCGACGGCGTCCAGAGGCCGAATCAATGCCTGGCCGATTTCATCGCGCCAAAAGCGTCCGGCATTGCCGACTACATTGGCATGTTTGCCGTGACCGCCGGACTGGGTATAGAAAAATACGAAAAACGGTTTGAAGATGCGCATGATGATTACAGCAGCATCATGCTGAAATCGCTGGCCGACCGCCTGGCTGAAGCCTTTGCAGAATATCTGCATGAACGTGTGCGCAAAGACCTGTGGGGTTATGCCGCGGACGAGTCCCTGAGCAATGCAGAATTGATCCAGGAGACTTATCAAGGTATTCGTCCGGCGCCCGGCTATCCGGCCTGCCCGGAACACACGGTGAAAACCGCGATGTTCCAGCAAATGCAGTGCGAAGAAATCGACATGCACATCACTGAATCCTGGGCGATGATACCGGGTGCGGCGGTGTCGGGTTTTTATTTCGCCCATCCGGAATCGAAATATTTCAGCGTCGGTAAAATCGGCACCGATCAGGTCGCCGACATGGCGGCGCGGCGCGGTGCAGCGCAGGAAGAGGTGGAGCGCTGGCTCGCACCTAACCTGTAATTCTTTGCTTCGCAGTAAGCGACGTACTGAATCCTGTTCCGGCAAGGCGAGGCATTCTTCGGTGCAAAGAATGCCTCGCCTCGCGTGGGAAATCCGTTACGCCGGCGGGCGCCATGTTGACTGAATTCCCGACAACATCATAGCGACGAAGGCAGTGCAAATCCTGCGACGACATGCCATAACATCGTCAGAACGGATAGTATCCGCTCTAAATAGCCTCTCATCCAGGCGCTTGTTGGTGCTTATTGCAGAAATATATACCCCTCCCCAGTATTTTAAATTGCGCAGTTATTTCGCTGACTATAGGCGAAAATTACCGCATACTCCCCTGAAAATTGATTTTCCAAGGCGAAAACCAGGATACGCAAATGTGCAATTTTTTTCTGGTGTGCCAAATTGAATACCGCACTGGCAGGGCTGACACAAACTATTCACGGCAAAATTTCCTGGGTGTACTATTGGCTTTGCGGATCGCCATGGCGCGGCAAAGACAAACAAGGCCGATGCCAACGCGCCCGCATGTCCTCCGAGTTGCCATTGCTCCCGGCGATGGATTCGGCAGTTGGCTGTATGCGTGGAAAGAGAATGATGAAACGTTCCTGGAAACACTTTTGCAGCATCGTTTTGACGCTCGGACTGGTCGTCACCAGCGGCGGCGCATGGCCGACTGACGAGCAGCTTCCAACGACCACAGGCACCGTCGCCAACTGGGACGGCCCGACCGCAGGTCCGCTCAAACAACGCGGTAAAAAAGTCACCTTCATCATGCAGGATGCGCGCAACGGTGGCATCTCTTCGGCGTATCGCGGATTCTATCTGGCCGCGATTGAACTGGGCTGGACGCTGAATGTCGTCGACGCCAGAAACAGCATCGCTGCCGTGCGCACCTTGATGAGTCAGGCCATCACGCAACAACAGGATGCGATCATTTTTGGCGGCATAGAATTCGATGATAATTACCGTGATTTAAGCGCGCTGGCACGGCAAAAAAACATCATTCTGGCCGGCTGGCATGCGGCGGCAAAACCGGGGCCGTCCGGCAATTTATTCACCAATATTACGACGCCTTTTGAAGACGTCGGCAAGCTGGCTGCCGAGTTCGTCATCAACAACAGCCGGGGTGATGTCGGTGTGATTATTCTGAATGACGAGCGCTTTGCGATAGCCAACGCAAAAACCGCCGTCATGGCAAACGTGCTGCGACACTGCGCGCGCTGCTCCGTACTGGCCATCGAAAATATACAGATCGACACCGCCAATGACGCGATGCCGGGCGCCGTGCTGCGCTGGAACCGCCTGTATGGCAAACGATGGACGCACACGCTGGCGATTAACGATGCCTATTTCGATGCGATCAATGTGCCACTGATGCGTGCCGGCAGAAAAGACGTTGAGAACATTTCGGCGGGCGATGGTTCATATACAGCTCTCAGCCGCATCAAATCCGGCTTGTCGCAGCAAGTTGCCACGGTGGCCGAACCTTTCGGGCTGCAAGGCTGGCAACTCGCTGATGAACTCAATCGCGCCTTTTCCGGCTGGCCACCGAGCGGCTATATCAGCAAGCCCATCGTCATTACCAGTCCGTTGATGCGACAACTCAGGGGCGGCGACATCGATTCGACGCTGAATTACAAAGAAAATTATTCGGCAATCTGGTCCGGACAAAAAATGCCGAAGTAGTGCCGGCGAAGCGACAAAAAGCCTGCGACACGTTGCATGCCGCAGGCTTTGCTTACCCAGTATTTCAGATGCAAACCGGCTTAACTTGCCAGACTCATCAGGCTCGCGTTCCCCCCTGCTGCCGTGGTATTGACGCACAATGCGCGTTCTGCCACCAGACGCCACAACGGTAATTCGCCGGTGTCATGTGCTTCGATCACCGAGACAATCGCGTCTTCGCTACCGGCAAAGATCAGCTTATAGCTATTCAGCAATGCACCTTCCACCAACGCCATTTGCGCGCCGCAGTGATCGGCTTCCGCGGTCACCATCAGCTTTCTGACTTCCGCTGGTAAAGCCGATGGCAACAGCGCCAGCGTCTGCGCAGGCAAGACGGGCGTATTACCGGTGGCAAAGCACGCAGCCAGTTGATTGATCAGACATGGCACCGTGCTGGCAGCGCAGAAAATCCGCCCGCGCGGCGCAAACGACAAGGTATTGCGCTCACCAGTCGGCCCGGGCAAGACTTGCGTGACTTTGTACGGGTTGTGGTGCACATAGTGTTCGCCCAGATCGGCGATCTTTTGGTGACCTTGAGCCTTGGCCCACACCAGCAAGGCTTCCAGCGCTGGCGGCGACTGTCTTTCATACACGACATGGCCACCCAGCCCGCTCG
Source organism: Burkholderiales bacterium (assembly GCA_028868455.1). GTDB lineage: Bacteria > Pseudomonadota > Gammaproteobacteria > Burkholderiales > Burkholderiaceae_D > Undibacterium. Next base: position 6,374 of record JAGWUK010000104.1, read on the forward strand.
TTGCATGACGTTGCAGGCGTTTCAGGTACAAAGGTCCACCGGCCTTGGGCCCGGTGCCGGATTTGCCTTCACCGCCGAAAGGTTGCACGCCGACCACCGCGCCAACGATGTTGCGGTTCACATAGATATTGCCGACATGCGCGCGTTCAGTAATGTAGTTGATGGTTTCGTCGATACGTGAATGCACACCCAGCGTCAGGCCAAAACCCGTGCCATTAATCTGCTCGATTAATTGCGGCAAGTCGTCGCGACGGTAACGCAGAATATGCAGCACAGGACCAAACACTTCTTTTTTCAATTCGGCCAGCGAGCTGATTTCAATGACTGTCGGCGCCACAAAGGTGCCTGAGCGACACTGGCTGTCCAGATCCAGCGTATAAAACGATTTGGCGCTGCTGCGCATGGCATTGATATGGCTGAGCAAATTGTTTTGTGCCTCGGCATCAATCACCGGACCAATATCCGTCGCCAGACGATCCGGTAAACCAATCCGCAATTCCTGCATCGCACCGTGCAACATTTCTATGGTTTTCTCGGCGATGTCTTCTTGCAGACACAAGACGCGCAGCGCCGAACAACGCTGACCGGCGCTGTCGAATGCCGACGACAACACATCATTGACCACTTGCTCTGGCAAGGCGCTGCTGTCCACGATCATGGCATTTTGTCCGCCGGTTTCTGCAATGAGCGGAATGTCGATGCCTTCCGAGACGGCGCGCTTGGCCAGCGTACGATTGATGATTAGCGCGACTTCGGTCGAGCCGGTAAAAATCACGCCTTTGACACGATGATCGGCGACCAGTTGCGCACCGACGACTTCACCGGTCCCCGGCAAAAATTGCAATGCGCCGCGTGGCACGCCCGCTTCGTGCAGCAACTGTATCGCACGATAAGCGATCAGCGGCGTCTGTTCTGCCGGTTTGGCCAGCACCACATTGCCAGCCGCCAGGGCTGCGCTAACTTCGCCGATAAAGATCGCCAGCGGGAAATTCCACGGGCTGATACAGACCACGGCACCGAGCGCCTGCGTGTTTGGCACGGCTTCCACTTGCGCGGCATAGTAGCGCAAGAAGTCTACCGCTTCGCGCACTTCCGCCAAGGCATTCGGCAAGGATTTTCCAGCTTCGCGGATTGCCAGTGCCATGAAATCCAGGGTCTGCGCTTCCAGCAAATCGGCGGCCTTTTTGAGCGCCGATGCGCGTTCCACCGGCGCTGTCGTTTGCCAGTCCATGGCATATTGTTCGGCAGCCTGCAACGCAGTCTGCACGTCGTCGGCATTGGCCTCGATGACTTCACCGACACGGTCAAGATGATTCGCAGGATTCAACACCGGTCGCGCCGCGGTCGCAGAAACTGCGCCTTGCAAAATCGGGCCAGCCGTCAGTGACTGTTGCACGCTCTGCGCAAAATGCGCCGCAATTCTTTGCAGTTCGAGTTCATTGGAAAAATCCAGACCTGCCGAATTTTTGCGTTCGGTACCAAACAATTCACGCGGCAATGCAATCCCGGCATGCGGCTTGCCGCCGAGTTCGCGCGCTACGACAATCGGGTCGGCAATCAATGCGTCGATGGAAACGCTTTCGTCCACGATCTGATTCACGAACGAAGAATTGGCACCGTTTTCCAGCAGGCGCCGCACCAGATATGCCAGCAAAGTCTGATGCGATCCTACCGGGGCATAAATGCGGCAAGGTTTATCCAATTTATCTTTACCGACAACCTGGTCATACAGCGTTTCGCCCATGCCGTGCAGACATTGAAATTCGTAATCGGTAATGCCAGCCTTTTTGGCCCAGGTATAAATCGTCGACAGCGTCAGCGCATTGTGTGTGGCAAATTGCGGATAGATCACATCGGTTGCCGCCAGCAATTTTTGAGCGCAGGTCAGGTAAGACAAATCGGTGTAAACCTTGCGTGTATAGACCGGGAATTCGCTCATGCCATCGACTTG
>JAGWUK010000859.1 GCA_028868455.1 Burkholderiales bacterium
ATCGCGCAATAGGGAGTGGTGCATTTCAGTAAATCTCTGCTGGAGATAGTTGCAAATTTTGTGATCATTTAGCTGCTGCCAAATCGCATCAGCCATAGCTAATGGTGTTGCCGCTGCTTGCAAAAACTCGGGGACAACAAACTCCCCGGCAAGAATATTAGGCAAACCTATCCAAGGCTGGTACCCCATATGCCTCATTATTTGCCACGACGCCTCCATCATTTTATAGGCAATGACCATGGGCTTTTTAAATAACGCCACTTCAAGAGACGCGGTCCCAGAAGCCACTAAAACAGCATCAGCGGCGGCAATCGCAATATGCGATCTACCATTAATCAATAACACTGGCACACCCTCCAATTTGGCAGCCACCACCAATTTTATATAGTAACTTCTTTGTTTTTCACCCACCATCGGGACAATGATCTGCAAATTTGGATCGCGTTGTACCAGAAGTTTCGCGGTTTGAATGAATGCCTCAGTGTTATATTTAATTTCAGACATCCTGCTGCCAGGCAAAATAGTCACGACCCTTGAATTTTGGTCCAATCCCAATTCATCTCTTGCAGCATAGGTGTCAATTTCCATCGGAATCATTGATGCCAACGGATGCCCTACATATGTCACCGGAATTCCAGCTCTTCGATAAATGGCTTCTTCAAACGGGAAAATAACCAGCATATGAGAAACTGCCTGGGCAATTTTTTTGATACGCCCACCACGCCATGCCCAAATTGAGGGACTGATGTAATGCATGGTCGGTATTCCGGCTCGTTTCAATTGAATTTCCAGGTCCAAATTAAAGTCTGGAGCATCTACGCCAATAAAAACATCCGGTTTTTCGTCTAAAAGACGTTGCAACAACTGGCGACGAATATTACTAATTTCCCGATAATGCAGTAACACCTCGAACAAACCACGTACGGACAGTTTGTCCATTGGCCAATCACTCACAAAGCCGTACTCGGCCATTTGAGAACCGCCAATACCATGAATTAGGGAATCAGGAATTTGAGGACGCAATCCTGCTAAAAGCTTTTTTGCAAGCATATCACCGGAGGTTTCTCCGGCAACCATAGCGACTATTGGACGATTTGACACAAAAATAAACTAACGTACGATGCCGCGCGTAGTCGCGCCAAGAAAATCAATCATCAAATTAACGTCATTTGCACTCGCCTCGTCGAGTTCTGAAACGTACGCAGCGAGCGCATCTTTGGCTTGTTCCAGCGTCAGATTTGACTTGTAAATTAACTTGTAAGCCTGACGAATTGCATTCAATTGCTGCCGTTCAAATCCGCGACGCTTAAGTCCTTCAAGATTGACACCATGCGCCTGTGCAGGATTGCCCGACAGCAGTACAAAGGGCGGAACATCTTGGGTCAGGCTAGTATTCATGCCAACAAAAGCGTGAGCGCCGATCTGGCAGAATTGATGAACAGATGCGTACCCGCTTAAAATGACCCAATCCGCTACCTTTACATGTCCAGCAAGTGCCGCGTTGTTCGAAAAGATAGTGTGATCGCCAACAATGCAATCATGTGCGATATGCACATAGGCAAGAAACCAGTTATCGCTGCCGATAC
>JAGWUK010000860.1 GCA_028868455.1 Burkholderiales bacterium
GTCCGGCGGTTTCGCCATTTAGTGACATAATTAGTCTTCATTTCATTGCATCGCCCACATCGCTCATGCCCGAAGAATTTAAGAACAAGCTGTACCTGACACCTAACGAAGTCGCTCAATGGATGATGGTCTCTCCGATCACCGTGCGGAGCTGGGCGCAGAAGGGCTTGTTACGCGCAGAAGTCACCCCCGGTGGACATCGCCGCTTTCATCGTCAGGAGGTAGAGCGATTTGCACGTCTTTCCCATTCCAGCGGCAATGCCAGTGAGCTGAAAATATTAATTGTTGACGACGACAAAGCCGTGGTCGGCTTTCTTTCTGAATTACTCGATGGCGACTACCCCACCATTATCGATAGCGCCAGCGATGGTTTTGAAGCGGGTCACAAAGTCCATGCATTTGCGCCGCATATTATTTTGCTGGACTTAATGATGCCTGGCCTGAAAGGCAGCGACGTATGTCGTCAGATCAAGCAGATTCCCGGGCAGGAGCATGTCCGCATCATCGGTATGAGCGGATTCTTGAGCGCAGAAAACGAAGCAGAATTTCTTGATGCCGGCGCAGAATGCTGTTTTACCAAACCCATCGATACCGAGCGGCTTTTTCAAGTGATAGGAATCGACTATTTCTCCGTGAGTCAGTCGTGAGTACGGATATCAACAAATTCACTGTTCAGACATATCGGCCGTAAACTCTTTTCGTGCTGCCCCGCTCCCGACAACCAAGCGCCATGCGATTGAAGCAAACCGAATCAAGCAGTGACCCATTTCAGGACAATCAGCACCTGCTCAGGCGGCAGACTTGGATTGTAGCGGCATTGACCCTGGTGGCGGTGACAACGATGCTGCTGCCGCTAAAACAAATTTTTATTCCGCCGCCGTATTACCTTCCATTACATACGCTGCTCGAATTTGTTTCCGTATTATTTGCATTTCTGGTGTTCGCAGCTGTCTGGCATACGCCTGAAAAAGAAGTTTCGACTTCGCTGCTTCTGATTGCGGTTGCCCTATTCGCTTCCGGTTGGCTGGACTTGGCGCACGCGCTATCGTACAAAGGCATGCCGGACCTGATTACGCCATCGGGCGTCGAAAAAGGAATCGCTTTCTGGCTGTCCGCCCGCCTGATCGTGGCCGTTACTTTACTTTTCAGCAGTGCGCTCCCGCGCCTGCGTGCGCCGCGTAAATGGGAAAGAATCAGCCTGCTGGCGGGATACACCCTGGTGAACATCGTCGTGTTCTGGCTGATCATTTTTCATGAGCGAAGCCTGATGCCGACCTTTGCTGCGGCTTCCGGCGTCACCTTGTTTAAAACCAGCGCTGAATCGGCCATTACTCTTCTTCTCATCCTTGCAGCCTGGCGTTATTACCGTTTGGCACGACGTTCAAAGAATGCCTTTCTTCCTTTGATGTTCAGTGCCGTGGCGATTGCAGCCATCAGTGAATTTTTCTTCACGGATTACCAGCTCACCAGCGATGCGGCCAATGCGTTGGGACACCTTTGCAAACTTGCCAGCTACGGCTTAATTTACCGCGCGATGTTTGTTGTCACTATCCGCAAACCGTATCAAGAACTGGCAGCCCA
>JAGWUK010000105.1 GCA_028868455.1 Burkholderiales bacterium
AAAATATGCGCATCGGCTCGCCGCGCCACCTGATTGTAATTTTCCGACGCTGGCCGATATGGGATTTGCAAAAGCTGCCGAACAAGGCATTGCAATTCCGTCTGGCATGTCGGGCGCGCATAAGCTGCTGGAAGATTTTCTGGTACGCATGAAAAACTACGACCAGTCGCGCGATTATCCAGCGTTGAAAGGACCGTCTTATCTGTCCGTCCATCTGCGCTTTGGCACCGTGTCAATCCGGCAGCTGGTGCAGGAAGCCTTGCGACAAATACGTATCAGCGCCAATCCGGGTGCCCAAACCTGGTTAAATGAACTGATCTGGCGTGATTTTTATTTCATGATCCTGCATCATCACCCTCATGTGACATCGCGTGCTTTCAAACCGGCATACGATGCAATACAGTGGGAAACCGGGCCTCATGCCGACGCACATTTCGCCGCCTGGTGCGAAGGTCGTACCGGGTATCCGCTAGTGGATGCGGCAATGTTGCAGCTGAACCAGACAGGTTATATGCACAACCGCTTACGCATGCTCACCGCCAGTTTTTTGGTCAAGGATCTGGGCATCGATTGGCGGCGTGGAGAAAGCTATTTTGCCGAACATTTAAACGATTTCGATCTGGCCGCCAATAACGGCGGCTGGCAATGGGCATCGTCATCAGGTTGCGATGCCCAACCGTACTTCCGGATTTTCAATCCCGTCACGCAATCGGAAAAATTCGATACGGACGGCAAGTTCATCAAACGTTATCTGCCACAGCTCGCCAAGCTGGACAAACGTCATATCCATGCACCATGGAAAGTCGCCCCGATATTGCTAGCGCAGGCCGGGGTCAGCCTGGGCAAAGATTATCCTTTCCCGATTATTGAGCATGATGTCGCGCGACAACAAACGCTGGCCCGGTATGCTGTCGTAAAAAAAATTACAGCACACGATACGGATGAGTAGACTCGGTGGCATCCGTCAAAGCATATTGGTATCGCGTTCGCGCCTCCAGCAATGCCTGAGCATGGAGGCCGCCAATTACCTGGACTGCTGCTCTGCAATCCAGATATTGTCCAGGTTTTCAACCTTCGCGACGGCAGGTCTTTCGCGAACCCTCGCGACATATTCTTGCAATACTGGTAGTTTTGGAACAATATCAAAATCGATCAGCCATCGCAGGGCCGTTCCCCACAATATATCCGCGGCGCAAATTGCGTCTCCGAGTAAGTAAGACGTTTTTTCTAGCTGGGCGCCAAGTACACGCAGTTGAGAATCCAAATCTCTATAGGGCAAATACGAAGGTGGTACAGCCTCGCGTTTCAGCCATTTGTCTGCGACTGCAGGCTCAAAGCAACAGCCATATTGCGCAATCCAGCGCAGGTACGCATCGCGCAAAGGATTTGTTATTGCGTGTGCCAGACCGGACGCCGGATATAAATCAGCCAGATAAATAGTCAATGCAACTTGTTCACTGATTAATAAATCACCATGCAAAACCGCAGGAACTTTACCAAACGGATTGATGCGCAAATAGTCTTCACCAAGTTGCTCTGAGGTTTTTAAATCGAGAAAATGCACACGATAATCAGCCTGCAATTCTTCAAGTAAAACGCGTGTGCCGAATGAACGACTTTGTACTGCATGAAACAGGATAAGTGGCGCATTCTGCATGATGGCATTTCCTTATAATGATGGATGAAGACACCTATTGTTCATCCAAAGCATGTTCGATTTCTTGTAAATTCACGCAGAACCCAGACCATAAGAGGTATTCGCTTGCAGCCTGTTAAACAACACGCCAAAGGGGTCGTCAGTCCACATCTCGCGCAGCAAAAATTTCGCCTGGCAAGATATCTCCCCGAGGGACGCATGCAAGAGGTTCTGGATCATTACTGGATTGTCGAATGGAATTTGAAAGACCAGCCACCTTATACACAAAAGACGCTGCCTTACCCCTGTGTCAATCTGGTTTTCGATCTGGACAAGACCGCTGTCTTTGGTGTGGTTACAGGTGCATTTGACTACACCTTGCATGGCACAGGTAAAGTGTTGGGACTGCGGTTTAAGCCCGGTGGTTTTTACGGCTTACTCGGCGCTCCAGTGCGCAGTATTACCGACAAGACCGTATCGTTGCAGGCTGCACTGGGGCTCGATGGAAATCAGGCAGAGTTAGCTGTCTTGACGTGCAATGACGACCAAAGCATGGTGGACGCGGCAACAGCATTGCTTTTACCGTTGCTTCCCCCGGTCGACCAGCAACTGATCCAGATTCAGAAATGGCTGGCTTTGTTACAGACAAACACCGATATGCAAAGAGTAGAACAATTTGCAGAACATATTGGCGTCAACATCCGCACCTTACAACAGATGTTCGTTGACTACATCGGTGTCAGCCAGAAATGGATTTTACGGCGGTATCGCTTGCATGATCTGGCATTTTTCCTGGCGGAAGGAACGCAACCCGATCTGGCGCAACTGGCCGTGGATCTGGGTTATTTTGATCAGGCGCACCTGAGTAACGATTTCAAAAAATTGATAGGATGTACGCCAGCAAGCTACCAAGCGCAAGAAAAATTGAATCGCGCTATTTTCCAGCACGCACTTACCTGAACACAGTGCAAAAGGCATTGCGTTGAAAATAGCCCACTTTGAATAAAAAAAACCGCCTGAATTCTGGCGGCTTTTTACACTTCGTCGGCAGGCATTGTCCCGGCTTATTTTTTTACACCGTCAGACAATGACCGCCTGATCTTTCCCGATAAAGCCGACGATTGCTTCCAGCAAATCGTCTTCACGGTAAGGCTTACCAAAGTACTCATTGACCCCCAGCTCTTTGGCATAATTACGATGCTTATCTGCTGTCCGTGAGGTAATCATGATGATAGGGATATGACTGGTTCGCGCATCGCTACGCACATTGCGTGTCAGATCGAAACCATCCATGCGCGGCATTTCGATATCAACCAGCATTACGTCCGGCGTCACCGATTGCAATTGTTCCAGCGCATCAATACCATCTTTCGCCAAAATGACCTGATAACCTTCACGCGTCAGCAAACGCTGTGTTACGCGACGTACGGTCAGTGAATCATCGACGACCATCACCGTATGTTGGGTACGCAAACCCTGAACAGGTTCTGAATTTGCTTTATCGTTACCCGTGGTAGTTTGCAGATCGGCCACGGCCCCCATTTCTGTCGTAGCGTCCTCACCTTTCGCTGGTAAACGTGCATGTTCATGCTCCATCCTGTGCGCAAGCGGCACTGGATTCAAGATCAAAACGATTTCTCCCGACCCCAGTACCGTAGCACCGGAAATACCTGTCATCCGTGCCAGCTGTGGTCCAATGTTTTTCACAACGACCTCACGGTTGCCGAGAATATCATCGACATGCAGCGCCAGACGTTCCGTGCCGCTCTTCATAATCAGCAACGGTGTGTATTGCTGCGTGAGCGGCGCCACATCATATTGTCCCAGCATCGTCGCCAGATAATGCATAGGAACACGTTGTCCCTGCCACATCACGGCGCCTTCGTTATATGCGCTCACCAATGCATTGGTTTTCAATTGCTGAACCTGTTCAACCAAAACAGACGGAACGGCAAATGTTCTTCCACCTGCACTCAGCAACACGACTTGCGTGACGGCCAGTGTCAGCGGCAGACGGATAATGAATTCCGCACCTTTACCTTCGACGGTATGTACTTCGACACGGCCACCGAGCGAAGCAGCTTCGGAACGGACAACGTCCATACCGACACCACGACCAGCCAGCTCTGTGATTTCTGCTGCCGTGGAAAAGCCCGGTTCAAAAATCATATTGGCAACTTCGAGATCGCCAGGCTGCTCATCATTAGCGATCAAGCCAACAGCGTGTGCCTTATCACGGATCCTCGCCAAATCAAGTCCGCGTCCATCGTCACTGAAACGGATAACAACCTCGTTACCTTCCTGACGGACTTCTATCAGCATCTCACCCGTTTCCTCTTTGCCCTGAGCGCGTCGTTGTTCGCGCGCTTCGATACCGTGAACAATCGCATTCCGCAGTAAATGCTCGAACGGTCCGACCATTTTTTCCAGAACGCCGCGATCCATTTCCACAGTGGCACCGCGAATATCCAGATTCACACGCTTGTCGACTTCTTTCGATGTCTGACGTGTGACGCGATACAGACGTTCAGAAATACTTGCAAATGGAATCATGCGGACACGCATCAGATCTTGCTGCAGTTCACGCGTCAAACGCGCCTGCATATGCAAATCGTTGGTAGCGCCGTCGATAGTGCGGGTCAGGTTGGTCTGTACGGTTGCCACGTCGCTGACACTTTCGGCCATCATGCGCGTCAGTTCCTGCAAACGGGTAAACCGGTCAAACTCCAGCGGATCGAATTCACGATCGGCAGAGTGCGCCATACGCGACGTGATTTGCGTTTCTGCCTGAATTTCAACCTCACGCAACTGATCGCGCAGACGGTTAACGTTTTCAGTCAATTCGGTCAATGAAGTTCGCAATGTGCCCACTTCATTTTCCAGGCGCGAACGCGAAATGGAAACCTCACCAGCCTGATTGACAAGTCGATCCAGAATATCGGCACGCACACGCACCAGGGTTACCGGTGCAGCTGGTGCCATCGGGGTAGCAGGCGCCAATGCTGCGCGAGCGGTCGTTGCCGTCGCGTCAAATACTGGCATGACTGGCATCAGATCCGGTAACGTTGATTTCTCTGTGGTCGACTCGGCCGGCGCTGCCGCCAGACTTTCCTGGAAACGATCCAGTTCTTGCGCCGCCGTCAATGGTATGTCAGCCAAAGGCGCAACATGCGCATCGGGATTTTGCAAGCGATCAAACAGTTGCATACTATGATCGTGACGCGCCAGTAAATCCTCCAGCAATGGCTGACGAACGGCACCACCCACATGCATCAGACTCTCGATGCGCGTTTCCATATCATGGATATGTTGCCCCAGTCCCATCGCTCCGGCCATGCGAGCACTGCCTTTGATGGTGTGCATCAAGCGTGCAATCGATTGTGGAATCGCATCGTCCTCCGGTTGTTCTTGCCACGAGCGCAATAGCTGCCCAACCATCGGCAATAAATCGTTCCCTTCTTCGATAAATACCGGTAACAAATCCAGATCAAGTTCATCGTTGATTTGCTGATGATCGGCACTTGGCGCAATCTGCTCTGCATTTGCAGGCGGCACGTCTGTTGGTCCGCCAGCATTTGCAGTAGCTACTGCTGATGCTGAAATAGCCTGATCGTCAGAAAAGTCTTCGCCAAGTTCGGGCACCGCGCTTGGTGCCATGTCGACATCCATGTCCGTCGCCGCAATTTCGGATAAATCGGACAAATCGAGTTTTTCATTGGTCGAGGTGATGAATTCCTCGTCTGCGCCAGCGCTGGAACGCCCGATGACCGCTTGCAACAGCTGTTCAAGCTGCCTTACTTCAGCAGGTGCGGAGGCCGCCATTTCAGACAACGCAAATTTTTGCAGCATGCGCTTGCCGGTTTCCAATGCATGGTCAAGAACGTCATATTCGTCCGCCAACAAACTGACAGGATGACGTTCCAGTCGCTGCAACACCAATTCAAGGCTATGTGCCAGTTCTTGCAGCGGCTTCAATCCTACTGTCGCTGAACTGCCAGCCAAGGTATGCGTTGCATGTATTGCGTGCGTGGTGACATGCCGATGTGGCTCATGGCGCCATTCAGCAAAATCCTGCGCAAGAAAACGCACGATCTCATCTGTTTCAGCCATATAAATCGAGTACAACGGCAAGCTGATCTCTACATTGCCAATGCGCTTGATGTTGTCGTCCAGCGCTGGCAACACAGGTTTGCTCAGGTCAGGGAAGTCGAAAATTTCCGCGCTGACGGATTCTTCTGCGACTGTGGTAGCAATAATTTCCTGACCGCCGTCGGCCACTATTTCTGGTTCTGGTTCGTGCGCCAGTATTGTCGCGTCAGCATGCTCACCTACCTCCATCGACTCCGCTTCCATCACTGCAGTCGCTTCCGGTAATGCTTCAGGTAATTGCTCTGATTCCAGAATCAATTCAGGCGCTACTTCCGCTGTCGGCTCAGGCGTTAACTCAAGCGTCGCCTCCGGTAATGTTTCAGAGGTAAATTCAGGTGCGATTTCTGCCAGCAACTCCGTTGTAACAGGTGCTGCAACAACGGCCGGTTCAACGGCGATTTCGTCCACAACGGAAATCCCGGATGCAATTTGCTCAGGTTCATGGTCAACATGCGTCGCCGCTGACTCCTGCACATCGGCAGTGGATTCTTCGAATTCGAGATCAAACTCCGGTGTCAAAGACACCGCCTGTATTTCCGGCTCGGTTACCACGGGCTCTGCCGCTGGTAACTCGTCGAAATCACTTAATTCAAATGGAGGAATTAACTCAATGGCATTTGCTTCGGAATCAATTGTCTGAACAGTTTCCGGTGCAGATTTTTCCTCTACCACTTGCATCGGTGCGACAGATAAATCCCAATCTGCCATTGGCAACAATTCGTCTGCAGTGCTCTCCGTTGACTGCATTGGCGCTGCCGTTTCAGACGCAATATCTGTCGTCTCATTGACAACGATGTCTGTGGCCTCCAAAGGCATTGCTTGTATTTCCGGTTCAGCAATTGATCCTGGTGCGGCCAGCGCTTCGGTATTGACGAACGCATTGGAATCTTCCTCAACTGCGACCGGGGACTCTGCAACAGATGTACCTGTCAATTCAAAATCATTGCCAGCTTTGACCCTTTCGGCTGCAGCAACAATGTCAGCGCCAGTCCGTGAGGAATGCCCGAATTGTTTAAGCTCATTGACCCAGGCAACCATTTCAGTCGCAGTGTGAGTCAATAATTCATACAGATTTTCATTGCCATCTCTGGAGTCAGACAGCCATAAATTCATGACTTGTTCTATGCTCCAGGCTGTCTCGCCAAACACGTTTAAGCCAACCATACGGCTGCTGCCTTTGAGCGTATGGAAGGAACGACGCAAACTTGTCAGGTATTCCTGATTGTCTGGCTCAGCACGGGAAACGGGCAAAGTTTTCTGTACGAATTCCAGAACTTCATCCGCCTCTGTGAGGAAAATTTCCAGTAATTCGGCATCAATCGCCTCGTCACTTTGAGGCAAGACAGCACTTTGTACCTTTGCGGAGGCATTTGAAATTGGTGCAGTCGCTGCAACAATTTCATGCATAGCTTTCGACGAAGCCGAGAAATCTGGACTATCCAAAAGTTGAATAGCAGCTTTAGCGCGATCGCTAGCTTTGACATCATCCAATAAATGGGCAACGGACCGTTCTGACTCCAGCGAGTCTTTGAGCTGCGATGCCAGCTCCAGGCTTTCTGGCGCTGCCGCCAGCGACGCTGCCAGTCGTGCCGACTCTTGCTGTTGATGAGACAATTCCTGTTCAGCAGAATGAAATTCCGGTACATTTTCAATCGATAGATCGTCACTGCCGCGCGCGGTGGCAACCACATCACCGGATGGCAACAAGACTTTTCCTGTCGTAACTTCCAGCAAGTTAGATCGGAATAAACCGGTATCTGCATCGAAACTGAATTTTTTCTTGGCTAATTCTGGCTGAGACTGCAGGGTTTCAATGAAAAAGGACAAAGCGCCGATGTTTTGTGCAACGTTGTGCTGCTCAAGCTGGATTTTCTCCTGCGATTCAGGTGTGGAGTCTGCGTTCGTATCATTCGCAAACTTGGCGACCATCTGACGCGTATGCTCTACAGCGCGCATTGCATCGTCCTGATCCAGTACAGCTAAAGCACCGCCAATCTGGTGCAATATGCCATCGACTGAATTCAGTGAGGTCTTATTTTCCGGTTCACGGAAATATTCATCCAAAGTTTTCTCAATCTGGCGCAAACTGGACTGCATCTCAGAAACGAGCACGCCCATCGTCTGACGTTGCTGCGCTTCGCGAGAAATTTCTCCTATCCATGCTGCTTGTGTTTGCGGTTCATCACCAGAAACAACCGCCAGCAAGCGTGTAGTAATTTCTTCGGCACGCTCCGAAAAATGTGCGGGCAAGCGCGAAATCTGATCCAATGCATTTTCAACAAAGAGCAGACTAGTAGCCAGCTCAAGGCCGAGTTTGCTGCCATCTGCCGAGTGGGACACGTGACGGGCAATGCCGCTTAGTTCGCGTAACAACTTGGATAATGAAGGTGAATTCAGTCCGGTGCCGGTATCTGCGAGATCCTTCATTTTTTGCGAGAACTTTTCTGCCAGACCGTTCTCGCCGTTAGCTATTCTTCCCCATAAATTTT
>JAGWUK010000861.1 GCA_028868455.1 Burkholderiales bacterium
TTTCCTTGAAATAAGTACCGACACCAGGGATGTAAAATCTGTACACGCCCGTTTTTACATCAATGTCTGGATGTGCCCGAAATAGTCGAGCAACATTGCTATGCTTCAGGGTTCCAACGTCTGCATCCAGATTATTCCCCGTCCCGTCAAAGAAAAAACTAAACCACAAGGTCTGTACACAGGTGCCGGGCGGGTGTGCTTCTTTCGCACGATTTGCTAAGGTGCCTGCCAAATTGCTTGCCTTTCCGGGCAAGGACGATTTGGGTGCTGCCTGCGCTGGAATCCACGCGCCCTGATCCGCTCCACAACGCAGACACTCGGCTTCCATTTTTAAGGCCGGAGCAATGCTGTCGCCGACCTGATCATTCTTGTGGTTTTTTGCCATTGGGACACTTCCTGTAATGTGAATTGTCTTCCCGGTCTTTACTCAATACCAAGCGGGGAAGTGATATCTCTTCTGTAATAGCGGCTTCGACATGCCCATCCGGATAAAAATGCACCTCAAAATAATGGGGATGATCCGGAATTTTTGGGTCAATCTGAACTTCAACCTCTTTAAAAAAGCTGTAAATTTCATAAAATCTTTCCCCCTGAATTATTTTTTCATCATAGGTACACGCATCGGTTTGCCAGCGAATTTTCGTTTTCCAGGCACTGGCACCAATCCGATAACTGACGCAACAAACTCCTCCACCTCCGCCACTCGTAGGCCCGCTGACAAACAGGTTGCCCCCACCTTGTCCATCCACAGAAAAAGAATCAATATAACGATTCGTGTAGTTGTAACCATTTAACGCCAATCCCACTCTGGTTCCCATTCTCAACTTGACTTCCTTTTGCGGGGCTTCGCTTGCGACATCGGTTTTCTCATCACACGCCACGAGTTGTGTCAGCACAAACAGGGATAACAATATGCTGCGTAGCCAGAATTGCCTTATTTGTTTAATTTTCCTGTTCATTGCCTTCCACTCTTTCCGTCGCCTCAGTAAGTCGAATCTTTCCATCCTTTACTTGCGTCAAAGCCGCTTTCCAATCAGATTCGCTCGTAAAGTCTTCGCCATATAGCAATGACAAACCGCAGAACAATGCGAGTTCATGCGTGACATGGATACCTAACTCTTTTGCTGCTGTCATTTGCCTGAGTACAAATGGATGGCGATCCGAAGGTGACAATGCTAAATAGTGCTCGGGCAAATTTTTTCTAAGAATATCTGTCACCTGATCAGGCTCGCAAGCATCAATCAATTTTGCTTCTTGCTCCTTGCTTAGTGATTCGATGCAATTCACGCTATCGCATTCTTCAAAATTACTATCAATGCTGTGCAAATGACCGCAACGATCAACCCACCACCACTTGCTTCCGATGCTCAAAAAACGATCACGTTGCTGAGGAGTGAGCGACGATATTAAGCTTTCGAATACGCGCGGGTCATAAAAGCGCAACATTGCGTCTATATTATCGGGAAGAGTTATCTGCAATCTCCGTTGCAGCCTCATCGTTAATTTATCAATTGCTTGCGGAGAACGAAAGAAAATGAGGCTCGAGGAATAACTACCCTGTTTGCTCAGCCAGTCTAG
>JAGWUK010000862.1 GCA_028868455.1 Burkholderiales bacterium
CGGCAATGCGCTTCAGCGCACTTGCTGTGCATGCGACGCGAAACGATGCATTTGCTGCCCAGCCACAGCGGTAATTTTATTGCGGTGCGCTTCAAGATCGGCGCTCTGCATCGTTTTATCCCTATCCCTACCGACTTGCTCGCTGACCAGTCCGTACCACTGGATACCATCTGGGGAAGTGCTATCGACACGCTGATGCAGCGCATATCGTATGCAGCATCACAGCATGAACGATGCATGTTAATTCAGGATTTTTTAATACAACGACTGCGTGCCGAAGCGATAGATGCTTTGGTTGAACAAGCATTACAGCAGCTCTACCAAGATAGCACTACGCTCAGCATACAGGCGCTGGCAGACAGGTTTGCGCTGGGTCGCCGGCAACTGGAACGGCGCTTTCAAAAACTCACCGGCCAGACGCCGCGCGAAATCAAAAGCGCTATCCGCTTCCAGCGCAGCTTGCGTGAATTAATGTTGCAACAGCACGCCCACCCTACCGACATTGCGCTCGCGAACGGATACTACGATCAGGCTCACTTCATCCACGAATTCCGCCAGTTCACCAGGCAAACACCAAAACAATATCTGGCGGAAGCCAGGACGAAGACGCATTTTTACAATACCAGCCGCAGCCAACCCGGCAACATGAGCTCCCCTGTCGAATTGATTTAAGGAGTTTTTATGTTGTTACTATTGGCTGAGCTTGCGACAAAACCTGCACACACCAGCGAAGTAGAAACCATCTTGCGTGAGTTGGTCGATTTTGCTGCCAACGAACCCGGCACGCTGTATTACGCCGTCCACCGGCAACAAGACCAGCCGCAAACGCTGATCGTCGTTGAGCAGTATCGCGACCGCGCCGCTTGCGATGCGCATCTGCAATCGGCGCCGGTGCAAGAAGCCTTGCGCCGGTTTGAAAACCTGTTGTCTGCATCACCGACAATCCGTTTTGCCGACACGCTGGCGGCAACAGGCATTGCCTGAGCCATTGCACCGTGCTCATGTGCCATTGATCCGGCACATGAGCAAACAGCATCCGCGTATCAACACTGCCGAGGTTGATAAGGCTTGCCAGCAGTCGTATTAAAAATCTTCTGTACTCATGCAAAATAGTCATTGACCCTGACACTGGGTCAGGCTTTATAGTCTGGCTATTCAAGGAGACGGAAGATGTTACTCAAAATCGGCGAACTGGCCAGCCGTACCGGCCTGACTGTGCGGACATTGCACCATTACGACAAAATCGGCTTGCTGACGCCGTCGGTGCGTTCTGACGCCGGATATCGTTTGTACGACCGGTCCGACATCACCCGCCTGCACAGAATTCAGGCTCTGCGGCGTCTGGACTTGTCGCTGGCCGAAGTCGCCCGACTGATTGATGGCGAAGGTCTGAAATTACAAGACGTCATTGATCAGCAAATCGTCACGCTGGATCATCAGATTGCACAAAGCGTCACTTTGCGTAACCGTTTGCAGGAACTCGTGACAACGCTGCGTACTCGCGAGGAACCAAATCTCGAATACTGGTTGTCAACGCTGGAAATGATGAGCCTGCAAGGTAAATATTTCAATGAAG
>JAGWUK010000863.1 GCA_028868455.1 Burkholderiales bacterium
GATGGGCGGCAAACAGGTCGCCATACTCGCGCCAACCACGCTGCTGGCAGAACAACATGCACAAACTTTTGCTGACCGCTTCGCCAATTGGCCAGTGAAAATCGCCGAATTGTCGCGCTTCCGGACCGGAAAAGAAGTCAATCAGGCCATCAAAGGCATGGGCGACGGTACTGTCGATATCGTCATTGGCACACATAAACTGCTATCCGATGATGTCAAGTTCTCGCGACTCGGTCTGGTCATCATCGACGAGGAGCACCGTTTCGGCGTACGTCAAAAAGAGGCACTGAAATCCTTGCGCGCTGAAGTCGACGTACTGACACTGACTGCTACGCCGATTCCGCGCACACTGGGTATGGCGCTGGAAGGTCTGCGCGATTTCTCGATTATTGCAACGGCACCGCAAAAACGCCTGGCGATCAAAACTTTCGTGCGCAGTGAAGATGATTCCGTCATCCGTGAAGCGTGTCTGCGCGAACTCAAGCGCGGCGGCCAGGTGTATTTCCTGCACAATGAAGTCGAGACCATAGAAAACCGCAAAGCGATGCTGGAGAACCTGTTACCGGAAGCGCGCGTGGTTGTTGCGCACGGCCAGATGCATGAGCGTGAATTAGAAAAAGTCATGCGGGATTTTGTCGCGCAACGGCATAACATTTTGTTGTGTACAACGATTATCGAAACCGGTATCGACGTTCCAACCGCCAACACCATCATCATGCATCGCGCAGATAAATTCGGTCTGGCGCAGTTGCACCAGTTGCGCGGTCGTGTCGGGCGCTCACACCATCAGGCGTATGCGTATTTGCTGGTGCATGACGTACAAGGGCTGACCAAGCAAGCCAATCGCCGTCTTGAGGCGATTCAGCAAATGGAAGAACTCGGCAGCGGCTTCTACCTGGCGATGCACGATCTGGAAATTCGCGGTGCCGGTGAAGTGCTCGGCGATAATCAATCCGGCGAGATGCACGAAATCGGTTTCCAGATGTATTCCGACATGCTCAACGAAGCGGTGCGCGCACTCAAAAATGGCAAAGAACCGGATCTCGCCGCGCCTTTGCAAAGCACCACCGAAATCAACCTGCACATTCCTGCCCTGTTACCGAACGAGTTTTGCGGCGATGTGCACGAGCGCCTGTCTATCTACAAGCGCTTAGCCAATTGCAGTAAAGCTGGTGCGATTGACGACTTGCAAGAAGAAATGATAGATCGTTTCGGCAAACTGCCGGAACCGGTCAAATCTCTGCTGGAAACCCACAGACTGCGCGTCGCAGCAAAACCGCTGGGCATCGTCAAAATCGATGCGCACAGCGAGGCCGCTACTTTACAGTTCGAACCGCAACCGCCTATCGACGCGATGCGCATTATCGAACTGGTGCAAAAGAACAAGCATATCCGCTTGAATGGTCAGGATAAGTTGCGCATCACGGCAACCATGCCCGATCTTGCCTGCCGTGTCGCGCAGATTAAGGCAACGCTCAAAGCATTGCACTGAAATTCACCTACCTAATTTCTACCTATGAATCCCACTCAATTGATCATTCAGGGCTTAAAAAATATCCTCGACACCGAACAGGCA
>JAGWUK010000864.1 GCA_028868455.1 Burkholderiales bacterium
TGGCGTTTTGGTATGCCGTGGTGAACAGGTCAACGTCAATCTGATTGACTAGGGTGCGGAAGGCCTGCGACAACTGGTTGCGGAATGTGCCCATGTAGGTACCAGCATTCAGTTGTCCGCGCTGTTCTTCGCCAGCCCAGCGGATCGGAACATGCTTGGACTTGCTGATGGTCATCGATACGTTGCCGATTACTTGGTCTCCGGTATCAGGAGCAGTGACGGCTGGCGTATTGTCGGCCATGCTGACGGTAGGCACAATCGGCACGGTGATCGGTTGATTCAATGCCGCACGATCCGCTTTTGAATTGCGTGCCACAGCCGGAATCATGCCGACCATTTCACGCGATACGATGTCCAGCGATTCGTAAATCGTCGGCACCAAACCTGTAAGTGTGTTCATTTTTCTATTTCCTTTTCAATGGTTGCTGTTCAATCGACCAGCTTGCCGCCGTCCTTGAAGAACTGCGGCAGGGATGTATCGCCAGCTGCAGACTTCTGGTCGTATTCGACGCGGGTCATGGTTTTTTCTGCGCCTTTGCCGCCGCCACCAGCTGCACCGCCACCGGCGTTTTGCTGGGCTGCTACAAAGTGTTTCCCCTGGTCGCTCTGCGCCCATGTGGTCACAAACTCGGCCAGCGGTTTGCCATCGATCAGCGCGTTGTATGCGCCGTCCTTGGCCTCGATGCTGGCTTTGCTTTGATGCAATGCCTTCACCGCATCCAACATTTCAGGCTTGACGCCCGCCTTTACCAGCGCGTCGGTCAGTCCTGCGTCTATCAGATGCTTTGTCAGCGCGCCGTCTTTTTCGGCGAGCGACTTGGTGAGTTTTTCGACTTCTGCTTTCCCGGTTTTTTCGGCCTTAGTCAGCTTTTCGGTCAGCTCTTCGACCTGTGTTTGCAGCGCAGCATGTTCAGCTGGGTCAATGTCTGCACCTTTTGCTTTTGCGCGGGCAAGTTTCAATTCGCCCAGCAGTTCGGTGTTCTTCTTTGCCAGCGCTTCGGTTGCTGCTGTGGTCACTTCTTCGATTAAAGCCTTTACTTCCGGGTCGTTCCTGTCGATAGTCATTGTCGTGTGTCCTCTGGACTGATTAACGGGCCACCGGCCCAAAGAAAAGGCCGCGCGTGGTCACTAACCACATGCGGCCCAGTAAAACTGTATTGCGTGTCTATTTGGCGTTCGCGGCCTTCGGCGCGTTCGGGATGCCGTCCTTTTTGATCGTGTTCTGTTCTTCTTCAACGGTGCGTTCTTCGTCGATGAAGTTGGCCTGCTTCAGATTCCAGAACAGCGTTTCGAAACTGATGCCGCCTGCCTGCCATGCTTGGACAAGCGCCAGCACACCGGCAGAATCCAGCACGGCATCCACAAATTCGTCGTTGAAGTCGACTTCGACCGTTCCGGTGATGCCAGCCCATTCGGCCATGATCGTCAGAATGCGGTTGAATCCATGTTCGATCATGTCGCCGATGGTGCCCAGCACCGCGCCTTCGCCTGAATGGCGCAACTGGACAGTGCCTTCTGCTTCTGCCTGCTTCTTTTCAGGTGCCAGCATACGGGCACCGATGGCTGCCATTCC
>JAGWUK010000865.1 GCA_028868455.1 Burkholderiales bacterium
TCCCCAGACAGATGAATGGCACCTGACGCGCCAGCAGCGCGGCGGTTAAGGCTCTTTTGCTATCCATCGCTTCATCTGCGCCGGAAAAAAATACCACGCGGTCTTGCGGTCTGGCGGCGGTTACCGGGCCATGCAGATATTCGGCCATGGAGTAGCCAAAGGCAGGTACGCCGGCGCATTGCTGCCATTTCAGTGCGGCTTCCAGCGCCCCTGCAACAGACGGGCCGCGTGCCAGCCAGGTGACGGTACGTGCATCCGTCAGGAAGTGCGCCAGCTTATTCGCGACACCAGTTGCATCGGCGTTTTCCATGCACAGGGCAGTTTGATTTGCGGCGTCTTCTATTTCGAAGCCAGCCAGCGCTGCTGCCACAAACAATGCGGCAATCACGCTGGTGGTCGCGATTGGCGCAAATGCCTGTTCCAGGGTGGTGTCGAGGCGCAGAACGCGGTCGGCAACCCGCATTAAATGCGCGTCGGCGGGAGTCGATTCGGAAACAGCGATCACCAGTGCGCCGCGGGCACGCAGCCATTCTGCGCTGGCGGCAACGTCGGTGGACAGGCCTGAGCGTGAAAATGCCAGCACCACGCTGTCGCTGTAATCTGGCTCGGGCAGTGACTGTGTGATCAGCCACGGGCGAAATTCGACCGGTTGCATGCCAGTCTTTAACGCAAAGACATATGCTGCGAAGCTACAGACATTGCCTGAGCTGCCGCGACCGACCAGCACGATACGGGGCCGTGTTGTCATCAATCGGCGCATGTCTTGCGCCTCGTTTTGCCAGCGTGTCGCCTGCGAACGCAACAAGGTGGGGGTCGCGCGTATTTGTTGGAGCAAGTTCTTATCGGGCATGGTGATTCTCTTGCAGTAAGTTGTGCTGCACAGGCTTGGCGCGCCAGTAAAACTCATGCGGAAACCCTTCATGCTGGCGCATTAATATCCTTGCGCGCATTCCGTCGTCATCGCCGAACAATACCGGCATTTGCGACTGGTAATGATTTAAGAGCTGGACTTTGCCCTCCATATCGACCGGCACCCTGAAATGTTTTTCGGGACGCAAATGCAGGCGCTCCAGCGCCGCCAGCGGCCCATCCTGATCGCCTCTGCCTATGCGCGGATCGGCAACATACGGAAAATCTTCATAAAACAGCAGCGACGCGCCATAAGAAGCCAGGCGCACGGCGACTTGCGCCGTAATCTGGTGATCGACATGGTGGCCGATTCCCATCGGACTGATCAGCAAAATACTGCCGAGGTCAAGACAGATACGGCGCAGAACCAGATACAACTCTTCGATATGCGCCATGTCTTCGATACGCGGTGCAATCCAGCGCTCGCGTTCGTTGCGGTAAATCAGTTTGCCTGTCAGTGGACTGCGCCGGTAAATGCCATCGCTAAAACTCAAATGCACAAAGTCGGCGTTGACCGAGTGCATGGCAGCGATGTCTTCCCGGCGACGTGTTGACGGGCCAGCGTGACCGCGACGTAGCGGGGCGGTACGTCTTCCATTGACGCTGGTGGCCTGAGGTGTGCCGCAGCAGATGCTGACGACCAGCGTGAAAACGCGATCACG
>JAGWUK010000106.1 GCA_028868455.1 Burkholderiales bacterium
AAAGAAATGGCCTGCTGGATCGTCGTGACCTTGATCATCGTGGAGTAATACGCCGAATTGGCATAGCGCAGGGTTTTCGCTGTCAGGGCGAGGTCGTGGCTGACCTTCTGCGCCAGTTCATGAACGTTTAATTCTTCCTTGTCGATGTTATTGAGTAACTCCATAACGATTGCCGGCAAAGTCGGTAAATCTTTGACGCTATCGGTAATTTGAACAAGGGAGATGGAATTCATCTATGGCACTCCTGTAAATTATTTCTGATAGCTTGCCAGAAATCCTCATGTACAGAACTGTTTTTTAAAGACAAAAATCAACTTCCTCGCTGTTAATTGTTAAATATTGTTTAACTATGAAGTGGCGACGAAGATCGATGCGGAAAATATTTCCGTAGAGGAAAATTATCCGACTTTCGGTACCAGCCGTTTCTCGGTAATGCTGGCCTTGGCACGTTCTAGCATATCGATTGCCGCCGGGCCGCGCAGTAAAGTGACAGCTACGGCCAGTGCATCGATGTAGGTCAGATGCGCAAGTCGTGACGTCATTGGTGTGTAGATATCAGGGTCTTCTTCCACGTCCACGCCGATATGCACGTCAGCCAGTTCAGCCAATGGACCGCCGCTGGCGCATAGCACCAATACTTTCGCGCCAGCATTTTTCGCCAGTTGCACACTATTTATCAGATCGCGGGTGCGGCCGGTACGGGAAAACGCAACCACGACACAATCGCTGTTGAGCAAAGTCGCTGATTGCGCCTGCAAATGCGCATCGCAAAACACGGTGGTAGGGATGCCAAAGCGAAAAAATTTCAATTGCGCGTCGATCGCCAATGCGCCGGAATAACCCAATCCATAACACTCTATGCGCCGCGCGCGCGCCAGCAAATTGACTGCCGCCTCAAACGTTGCTGCGTTGGCGTTATTGCGGGCTTCCATCAGCGCTGCGATCGTACGATCAAAAACCTTTGGTAAAACGTCACGGACATGATCTGCCTGATTGACGTCCAGATGCAGATAAGGGATGCCGGTTGCCAGGCTTTTGGCAAATGCCAGTTTGAAGGTTTTGAAACCATCAAAACCCATACTTTGCGCAAAACGCGCAACCGTTGGTTCGCTGACATCACAAGCTTGCGCCAACACACGAATCGACATCTCCAGCGCATCATGCGGCTTCTGTAATAAAAACTCGGCGACTTGTCGTTCAGCTCTGCTTAATGCTGTGCTGGCAGTTCGGATACGCGCAAGCAAACCTTTTTCAGGAGGCGTGCCGGGTTTTGTTTCAGACAATGGATTCGCCATAGGGAGCATTGGTCAGGGACACCAGAAAACGTCAATGGTACAGCCTGCTTCGCGCAACAGGTCGCCCACAGGCAAATTTTCTGCCTGGGCGTGATCCAGCACCTGTCGTTTTTCGGCGCCGGTAATGACTAGCCAGATACGTTTTGTGTTGAGCAAACGTGGTAACGATAAGGACATGCGACTCTGGCGCGTTTGCGGATGCACCGCCGCCAGACAAGCGAGTTCGTCGTGTTGTGTTGGCGCGCCGGGAAACAGCGAGGCGATATGGCCGTCAGTGCCCATGCCAAGCAAGACAGCACTGAATGCGTCCGGCAATTGCTCGTTCAGGCGGGCGCTGATCGCCTCTGTGGCAATCTCTGGCGTAGAGGAAGGGTTTTTCAGGGAAATCAACTGCCAGCGTTTGTCTTTGGCCGATGCCGACAGGCAGCGCCGAAACAGGCCTTCATTGCTTTGCTGATCGCTATCCGCTACCCAGCGCTCGTCCGTGGCGACCAGTTTAATCAGATTGTGCTGTGTTGTGCCGCTCAGCAATTGATCAAGTCGTTCATAGACTGGTGCAGGCGTTGAGCCGCCGGCCAGAGCAAAGCTGGCGGTATCGTGTTCCGGCGTCTTTTGAATTACCTCCAGCCATTGCTGGCTGAGCGCTTCGCTCAATGCGGAAAAATTGTCGAAAGTATGAAATTTTACGGTCATGACTGTCTCAGCTTTCAACGAATTCTTCGCCCCATGCGGCGCCATGTTGCGCCAGCAGGTAACTCGCTGCCGACGGTCCCCAGCTACCGGCGATATAGGACTTCAAACCTTCGCTGTCGTTTTGCCACGCTTCCATGATCGGGTCGATCCACGACCAGGCGGCGTTCAGTTCATCGTCGCGTACAAACAGCGTCAGATCGCCATGCATGGCATCCAGCAACAGGCGCTCGTAGGATTCCACACGGCGCAAATTGGATGCTTCGGCAAAATCCAGATTCAGTGCCACGTCCGACAGACGTATGCCTTCGCCGGGTTCTTTGGCTTTCAGATACAACTGCACACTTTCTT
The DNA here is from genome assembly GCA_028868455.1 of Burkholderiales bacterium. Lineage (GTDB taxonomy): Bacteria > Pseudomonadota > Gammaproteobacteria > Burkholderiales > Burkholderiaceae_D > Undibacterium. The sequence continues at coordinate 2,337 of JAGWUK010000106.1, forward strand.
CTGGCTGTAAGGAAATTACCAGGCGATTCGAGCGCAACGGTCCTTGCCCTTTGCCGAAAATGGAATACGGAATTGGCTTGAAATTGATCGTGATTTCAGCGCTGCGACTGGCCATGCGTTTGCCTGTGCGCAGGTAAAAAGGCACGCCAGCCCAGCGCCAGTTGTCAATTTCTGCCTTGATTGCGACAAACGTTTCGGTGCGCGACGCAGTCGGTACGCCTGGTTCAGACTGGTAGGCAATGACAGGTTTACCGTCGACAGCGCCGGCACGGTATTGTCCACGCACTGTCCGTTTGCTGACTTCATCCGGACTGAATTTGTGCAAGGCGCGCAGGACTTTGACTTTTTCGTCGCGGATCGCATCCGGATTGTCGTTAACTGGCGGTTCCATTGCGACGATGGAGACCAGTTGCAGCAAATGGTTTTGTACCATGTCGCGCAACGCGCCGGTGCGGTCGTAAAAATCGCCACGCGATTCAACGCCGACTTGTTCGGAAATCGAAATCTGTACATCCTGTATCCATTTGCGATTCCACAAAGGCTCAAGGAAAGAGTTGGCAAAGCGCAGCGCCAGCAAGTTCTGCACCATTTCTTTGCCGAGATAATGATCGATACGATAAATCTGATGTTCGCTCAGATAATTGCGCAGCGATTGATTGATCTCTTTGGCAGAATGCGCATCGCGCCCCAGTGGCTTTTCGACCACGACGCGGGCATTGCCTTCGACCAGACCGTGTTTGGATAATTGCTCAACGACCGGGATAAAAATATCCGGGCCAGTCGCGAGATAAAACAGCGTGGCATTGTTTGGACTGGTATGCAGACTGTCTTTCAAAGCATCAAAGTCAGCCGGAACGCGGGCGTCAATTTTGGCGTAGTGCGTCAATGCCAGAAATGCCTGCAATTGTTCGGCGGTGCCACCACAGTCTTTCGCCGCATAGGATTCAATGCTGCTGGCGACGCGCACGCGAAATTCATCATCGCTGAGACCTTCACGTGCCGCGCCGATAAATTTGAAATGCGCGTCTAGCCGGCCATTCACAAATGCGCTGTACAAAGCAGGGATGATCTTGCGCTTGGCGAGATCGCCAGTGCCGCCAAATAAGACAAATGTGGTCATGCTGACTCCGAGTGATGTTTTTGTGAGTTAGGACTTACGCAAAACCGCTCCGGCGACATTATCGCTTCTGGCCACATGATGACAGCCTTTGTCGCCATGTCTTGCATGAATAATTTTGCGTAAGTCCTATGAATGTGTTTCCTGATGCAGATTCAGAATTGCGTCGGCCATTGCGCATACCGGTTTGTGCCGCGTTACGACTGCTTGTCCTGCTTGGCGCACTACGGATGTTGCCCAAATCTGCTCTGGACAATTCGTCAAGGAGTCTGCGTCTGCATCATTCAACAATAAGACAAATTGATTATGCCAGAATTCCGTCAGAAATGTAGTTTCATTACGATATTTTTGATGTGTTTGCATAAAAAAATGGCTAAAAATGAAAATACTGAAAGTTTGTTACAGAAAAGCGTAATTTATGCTATCTTTGATTCAATCGAATCAGTCTTTCGTTCAGCTTTTTTAAATCAGGCCCAGGTGGCTACAGGTGAGTTCCATGACAACATCTCCATCAACCGCGCTGCATCCCGTTATCGACCGGGTAACGCAGCGTATTGCCGAGCGTAGTAAAGGATTGCGCGGCGAATATCTTGCCCGTCTTGAACAAATGCGTGGGCGCGGTCCACGGCGTGCCAGTTTGTCGTGTGCGAATCAGGCGCATGCGAATGCCGCAATGGATAGCGGCACAAAAATCTGGCTGAATCAGGCGCAAAAGCCGAATATCGGTATCGTCACCGCCTATAACGATATGTTGTCGGCACATCAGCCTTACGCCAGTTATCCGGAGCAGATTCGTCAGGCCGCGTTGCGTTTTGGCGGCACGGCGCAGGTGGCAGGTGCAGTTCCGGCAATGTGCGATGGCGTGACGCAAGGCCGGCCAGGCATGGAGTTGTCACTGTTCTCGCGCGACGTCATTGCGCAGGCGACTGCCGTTGCCTTGTCGCACGACGCTTTTGATGCCACGTTGTGTCTCGGTATTTGCGACAAGATCGTACCGGGATTGTTGATCGGTGCGCTGGCTTTTGGTCATTTGCCGACGATATTTATTCCGGCCGGGCCGATGGGTTCCGGTTTGTCCAATAAGGAAAAAGCCGCAGTGCGCGAACGTTATGCGCAAGGTAAAGCGACCAAGGAAGAACTGCTGGCCGCCGAAAGCGCCGCGTATCACAGCGCCGGTACCTGTACTTTTTATGGCACGGCCAATAGCAATCAGATGCTGCTTGAAGCGATGGGGCTGCATTTGCCGGGCGCTGCGTTTGTGCATCCTTCTGATCCTCTGCGTCCGGTTCTGACCGATGCTGCGGTGGAGCGCGTTCTGCAATTGACCGAGGCGAGCGGCAATTACACACCAATCGGTCAACTGGTGAATGAAAAAGCCATCGTCAATGCGGTGATTGCCTTGCTGGCAACGGGCGGCTCGACCAATCATACAATTCATTGGATCGCCGTGGCGCGTGCCGCCGGTATCTTGATCGACTGGGCCGATTTTGATGAGCTGTCTTCCGTCGTTCCTTTATTGACGCGGGTGTACCCGAACGGTACTGCTGATGTGAATGCCTTTGAAGAAGCCGGTGGACCGACGTTTGTGATACGTGAATTATTGTCTGCCGGGTTGATGCATGCCGACGTCATGACCGTGTATGGCGATCGCGGACTGGCAGGGCATACCGGTCACCCGGTGTTGACAGGCGAACAGGTGCAATGGCACGCGCATCCGGCGATGTCGGCAAACAAGGATGTCGTGCGCAATGTCAGCGAGCCTTTCGCGGCGACCGGTGGCCTGCGTCTGTTGCAGGGCAATCTCGGTCGTGCGATCGTCAAGGCGTCAGCCGTGCCGGAAGAGGCATGGATAGTCCGCGCTCCGGCCAAGGTATTTGAATCGCAAGACGCACTGGTGAAAGCCTATAAAGACGGGCAGTTGAATATGGATTTTGTCGCCGTGGTGATTTTCCAGGGGCCGCGCGCGAATGGCATGCCTGAATTGCATCACTTTACGCCGGTGCTGGGCAGCCTGATGTCGGCTGGCTACAAGGTGGCGCTGGTGACGGATGGTCGTATGTCCGGTGCATCTGGAAAAGTCCCTGCGGCCTTGCATGTCAGCCCGGAAGTGGCGCAAGGCGGTCCGCTGGGTAAAGTACGCGACGGCGATCTGGTGGAATTAAATGTGCATACCGGTGAGTTACGTGCGCTGGTTGATGCCGCCGAATGGGAAGCCCGCGCCGTGCGGCAGTTACCGGTCGACACGACCTGGGGTTATGGAAGGGAATTGTTTGCGACGCAGCGGCGAGTCGTTACCGCACCGGAACATGGCGCGTCGACCTTGTTTGCCGATTGAATAGCTGGACGCGATGCCGGTGGGTTGCACTGGCATTACCACTTTTTTGAAAAAGAGAGACACATGAGCACAAGCAAACGAAACATCATTGCGCAGCTGGCGCAAATCCGCGTCCTGCCTATTCTGGTGACGGACAATATCGATCAGGCGATACGCTGCGTCACGGCGTTGGCAGAAAATGGCTTGCCAGCCGTCGAAATTACCCTGCGCACGCCGAATGCAATGAATGTGCTGCGCGAAGTGGTCAAAGCCTGCCCCACCGTCACGGTTGGCGCGGGCACGATCCTGACGCAGGCGCAATTGGTCGCTGTTAAAGAAACTGGTGCCGCTTTCGGTATCAGCCCCGGCATTACACCAACGCTGGCCAAGGTGGCGGCAGAGTCAGGCTTGCCATATTTTCCTGGTGTCGGCGGTGCCAGCGACCTGATGCTGGCGCTGGAACACGGTTTCGATGTGGTGAAGCTTTTTCCTTCCGACGTTGTTGGCAGTACCAAGATGGCAAAAGCATTGGGTGGCCCTTTCCCTGATGTGCGCTTTTGCCTGACCGGCGGCGTTACCGTGGAAGCGACGCCGCAGTTGCTGCAACAGTCGAATGTCCTGTGCGTCGGCGGTTCATGGATGTGCCCGGCAGCGCTGATTAACGCCAATGACTGGGCGGCGATTGGCGTGCTGGCAGCCGCTGCCGCTGCCGCTGCAGCAGGAAAAAAATAATATACTGGGTATAGTATATTTTAAGGTCGCAGATATTACGCGCGCTTTAGGCATAAAAACTTGCATACTCCCTGAAATTTGATCATTCTCTAAGCAAAGTTAATAGCAAGATCATGGCTACTTCCGTTTCCCGTACTCCGCTCTGGTGCCTGTTGCAGCAACGTGCAACCAATTTGCCCAGCCTGAAAGAATTGTTCCGCGCTGATCCGCAGCGCTTCACGCATTTTTCAGCATCCGCTTGCGGCATTTTGCTGGATTACTCCAAGCAGCGCATCGACACCACCGCCAAGTTGAATTTGCTTGCGCTGGCGAGGCAGCAGCAAGTGGAGTCGCGTCGCGACGCGATGTTGCGCGGTGAAGCGATTAATCACACGGAAAACCGTGCCGTCCTGCATACCGTCTTGCGTTTGCCGAAAGGGGAAGCGTTTTACCTGAATGGCGAAAATATCGCTGCTGATGTGCATCAGGTACTGGCACAAATGCGCCATTTCAGCGACGCCGTACGGGAAGGGCGCTGGCATGGTTATACCGGCAAAGCCATCCGCACCATCGTGAATATCGGTATCGGCGGCTCTGATCTTGGTCCGCAAATGGCTTGCATCGCGCTGGCACCGTGGTCGCAAAAAAACCTGTCCCTGCATTTTGTCTCGAACGTTGACGGACGTCATGTCGCCGACGCACTCAAAAATGCCGACCCGGAAACGACACTGTTCGTGGTGGCGTCCAAGACCTTTACCACGATGGAAACGCTGACAAATGCGCGCACCGCGCGGGAATGGATGCTGGCGCATGGTTGCCCGGCAGAGAAAATCTGCCAGCATTTCGTGGCACTGAGTACCAATGTCAAAGCCGCAGCTGAATTCGGCATCGCACCGGAAAATGTTTTTCCGTTCTGGAACTGGGCGGGTGGGCGCTATTCCATGTGGAGTGCGATCGGGTTATCGATTGCCTTGTATGTCGGCATGGATTGTTTTGAAGAAATGCTGGCGGGTGCGCACGAAATGGACCTGCATTTTGCACAGGCGCCACTGGAACAGAATTTGCCCGTATTGATGGCCCTGATCGGCGTCTGGAATATCAACTTCCTCGGTCTGCAAGCCTTGTCGATCGCGCCTTACCATCAACGCATGACGCGTGTACCCGCCTATCTGCAACAGCTGGAAATGGAAAGCAATGGCAAGTCTGTCACGCGTGAAGGTCAACGCGTCGACTACACCACCTCGCCGATCTTGTTCGGCGAAGCCGGTACCAATGGTCAGCATGCGTATTTTCAATTGTTGCATCAGGGCGCGACGATTATCCCTACCGATTTTATCGTGGTCGCTGACGACGATGCCGGATTGCCGGGACACAATCAGGCTTTGCTGGCGAATTGTTTTGCGCAATCAAAAGCCATGGCGATGGGGAAAAATATCGACGAAGTCCGTGCCGAGCTCGGCAACCTGCCAGAAAAAGCGCTGGCACCACGCGTGTTTGAAGGCAATCGTCCGACCTCGACACTGTTGCTTGACTCCCTCACGCCACGTTCACTTGGCGCATTAATTGCCTTGTACGAACACAAAGTGTTTGTGCAATCAGTGATCTGGGACATCAACGCTTTCGATCAGTGGGGCGTGGAACTCGGTAAATCGCTGGCGCAGCAATTGATCAGCCTTGATCCTGCCGCCGTCAAGGAAGAATATGACAGCTCCACACGCGGTTTACTGCAGGCC
>JAGWUK010000866.1 GCA_028868455.1 Burkholderiales bacterium
AAGCGATCTTGCTCCAGCAGACTGCCTTGCAACTGCGCGGTACCCGGATCGACATACGCAATGCGGGTCCGTGCGCTTGCATGATGGTCGCCATGCTCAGTTGCTTTGCTGCCCTTTGTATCTGGTTGCATAGGATGATGGCAATGTGCTGGATGCTGCGCATTCAGTGGCGTGTTGACTTCAGTCTGCTGATTTGCTGTCGGTGCTGACGACGCTGCTTCTGATAAACTCAAATACACTTGCGTTGTGCTGCCAGGCGCATATGCTGGCACGATACGTTTAATCGACCAATCCGGAAACGCCAGATGCGCCGATTCAAGCTGCTGATCCAGAGAGCGCGGTGCCGCAGATGACGCAGCCTTGTCCAGCGCAACGTATTTCCATGCTTCGATTTGAGGCGTGAAGATATACAGTATGCCTGTGAGCGCCGCGAATAAAGCCAGCGGCGCTACCAATACGCCTGCCCAGAAATGCAGGCGCCAGAAGACTCTATGCATCAGCATCGCTGATCGATCCGGGTTACGAGACAGCGTCGTCATACGCAACTCCCGATCCAATCGGCGACATTGTCGGGGATTGAATATTGGCACGTCATTGCCACCATGCGGGCGAATGCCACACCGAAAAGATTTTCGCGTGACATTCGTCGACTGGCGATACCATCCCTGCAAAATTTATATGGTAAGCGCATGGTGAATAGGGGCCGGACGAATCAGTTGCAGTTCCATCGCGGGGACTGGTGATGACGGCAGCCTTGCCATTGCCTGTTGCAGATGAAATGCATAGCCGTGCCAGACCGCCAGTGAACAAATGGCAGCGACATTGGCGCAACGAACAATTTGCAAGGCGATCGTCAGCCGAGATGGGGCTTTATTGCTGGAATTGGGCGGGTTCATAGCATCCTCGATAGCCGCAGCTTAATGCTGCATGCCTTGCATGGCCTGGTTCAACGGACGTGCAACGGCTTTCACTTCAATCGTTTCGCGATGCTTGTCCTGGGCTTCTATTGTCAGCGTGATTGGGATGATGTCGCCTTCTTTGACTTGTTTTTTCAAATCAACCAGCATGACGTGATAACCACCCGGCGACAGCATCACGGGTTTTCCGGCAGGCAGATCAAGTGATGAAATCGCGTGCATTTTCATGATGTTATTTGTCATGGACATCTGATGTAACTCAACGATGGCAGCCGCAGGTGAGCTGACATCAACCAGTTTGGCGTCTTTGACGGATGTCAGTTGCATGAAAGCGCCTGTGGATTTTTGTTGCACAACGGTTGCGCGCACCCACGCGTCGCTGACTTTGACCTGTGCCAGGGCAAGTGGGCTGATGGCTGCGCAGAACAAGGTGGTCAAGGCGAGGCGAGTAAATTTTTTCATGATACGTTTCCTTAAATGTGAAGTAAAAGCGGCAGTAATGAACTGCCATGAAATTTGCCATCAGAAACATCACTTACCCAGATACAGGCAAGCTACCGTGGCCAGCGTCTGCTGCTACGCCGACACAATGAAGATCATTGCGCGGCGATGAAAACTAAGGATGTCAGATCGATCAGGTTCGCGACCG
>JAGWUK010000867.1 GCA_028868455.1 Burkholderiales bacterium
GGCAGCGCCGATGTGCTGACGCTGGAATGCAAGGCCGGCATCGTGGCGATGACATTGTCGCAAGACGTCTGGACCTTGACCGCGCCGACAGCCGGTGCGCCAGCCTTGCACGCCTGCGCGGTGCCGGATGCTGAAATTGCCGCCATGCTGGGTTTGGGCGCTGAGGATTTGCTATCGTCGCCAATGTGGGTCAACACGGGCAGCGATCAGTTGCTGATACCCTTGCGTACGCCTGCTGCCGTGCAACGCGCGGCCCTGGACAGTAAGCAGCTCGGGAACTGGCCGCGCAGCAGTCTCGGACGTCAGACTGCGTATGTGTTTGCGCCGGCCGCCGCCGATGGCTTTGCCAGCGAAGCGACGGGGCAGGGCGGGCGAACGGAGGTGATTGCGCGTTATTTTTTTGCCAAACAAGGCGGAGGTATTGCCGAAGACCCGGGCACCGGTTCGGCCTGCGCCAATCTGGGCGCATGGTGGATGGCCGGTGGGCGGCGCAATCCGGCCAGTCTGCGCATCGTGCAGGGGCAGCAAATTCAGCGTCCATGCACGCTCTACCTCGATGTCACGCCAGATCAGCGCATACGCGTTGGCGGGCGCGTCGTGGAAATTGGCCGTGGCGTGATAGAAATCTAGAAAATCGCCACCAAAACCTCAGAAAGCGCGGGAACAGTAGGCGTAAATCCTTTAAAATAGCGGCTTCATTCAAATGCAGCTGTTGGAGTCCCGTGTTTGCACCGGAGACCGCCCACTTCAGGATATCCCCCTTATGAGTATGTCAACAACCCCGGAAATCGTCGCAGAATTGCGCGCAGGTCGCATGGTGATACTGGTTGATGAAGAAGATCGCGAAAACGAAGGCGATCTGATCATGGCCGCAGAATTTGTTACGCCGGAAGCCATTAATTTCATGGCCAAGTTTGGCCGCGGCCTGATCTGCCTGACCCTGACTGAAGAACGTTGCGAGCAATTGAATCTGGCCATGATGACCAGCCGCAACGGCACCTCGTTTGGCACCAATTTCACCGTTTCTATCGAAGCGGCTGAAGGCGTGACCACCGGTATTTCGGCTGCTGACCGCGCCAGAACCGTACAAGTCGCCGTCGATAAAAACGCGACCGCTAACGATATTGTCCAGCCTGGTCATATTTTCCCGCTGAAAGCGCAAAAAGGCGGCGTGCTGATGCGCGCTGGTCATACGGAAGCCGGTTGCGATCTGGCAGAGCTGGCCGGGTTAACGCCTGCTTCGGTCATCTGCGAAATCATGAAAGACGATGGCACGATGGCGCGCCTGCCGGATTTGTTTGAGTTCGCCAAAGAACACAATATGAAGATCGGCACGATTGCCGATCTGATCCATTATCGCAGCCAGACCGAAAGCATCGTCGAACGCGTTGCCGAACGCGAAATGCACACGGTGCATGGCACGTTTAACGCAGTCGTCTACCGCGACAAACCAAGCGGCTCGGCCCATCTGGCGCTGGTGCATGGACAATTGTCGCGTGATTCAGAAGCGCTGGTCCGCGTGCATCAACCGGTGTCCATCCTGGATCTGCTGGAAAGCAAGGC
>JAGWUK010000107.1 GCA_028868455.1 Burkholderiales bacterium
ATCCGGTGCTACTGAAAGCCAGCGCAGGCGGTGGTGGCAAGGGCATGCGCGTGATCGAACACAGCAAGGATTTTAAGGATGCACTGGCTTCGTGCAAACGCGAAGCGATCAATTCTTTCGGCGACGATAAAGTGCTGGCTGAAAAATATTTGCAGCGTCCGCGCCATATTGAAATCCAGGTCTTTGCCGATACGCACGGCAATTGCGTGTACCTGTTCGAGCGCGATTGTTCGGTGCAGCGTCGTCATCAAAAAGTGCTGGAAGAAGCACCGGCACCTGGCATGACGCCAGAGCGCCGCGCTGCGATGGGCGAAGCCGCAGTCGCCGCAGCGAAAGCGGTCGGCTATGTCGGCGCAGGCACGGTCGAGTTCATTGCCAATCAGGACGGCACCTTCTACTTCATGGAAATGAATACCCGTTTGCAGGTCGAGCATCCGGTCACCGAAATGATCACCGGCACCGATCTGGTCGAATGGCAGTTGCGCGTTGCCGCTGGCGAAACACTGCCGCTGCAACAAGCGCAATTGCGTATTCATGGCCATGCAATCGAAGCACGCGTGTATGCAGAAAATCCGGAAAAAGGTTTCCTGCCGTCAATCGGTACTTTGCGTCACGCACGCACGCCAGCCGCAGTGAATTTCGAGCTTGGCGGCATCACTGAACCGGCGGCGTTCCGTATCGACAGCGGTGTGCGCGAAGGCGATACGATTTCACCGTTTTACGATCCGATGATCGCCAAAATGATCGTCTGGGGAAAAGATCGTAAAGAAGCATTGGCACGCATGGCGCAAGCGCTTGCGCAGTACCAGATCGTCGGCCTGCATTCGAACATTGCCTTTCTTTCGCGCCTGATTTCCAGTGAAGCATTTGCCGGTGCCGATCTGGATACCGGCCTGATCGCGCGTAACGAGGCACAGTTATTTCCTGAACCGCAAAAGGCGTCGATACATGTGATCGCGCTGGCTATTGCTGCTTTGCTGGTCGCGGAAAAATCTCAGGGCAGTGATCCCTGGCAAAGCAGTCATGGCTGGCGCATGAATAGCCAGATGCAACGGACATTGCAATTCGCTGAAGAGCATCATCACCACTGCGTGCAGGTGACTTATCTTGCCGACGGCTGGCAACTGCAGAGCGTTGATGATCTGGTCGATGTGAAACTGGCTTCGGCTGATGCCGGCAATCTGGTGCTGAAAATCGGCGACCGCACTGTCAGCGGCACCGTGGTGCGCGACGGCGAACACTTCCATGTATTCAACCAGGGTGTGCACACCGATTTGCATTACAACGATGCGCTCGCGCATGCCGGCGAAGCCGAAGCTGAGGGTGGTCGCCTGACCGCGCCGATGCCGGGCAAAATTGTTGCAGTGCTGGTCGCCAAGGCACAGGAAGTCAAAAAAGGCGACGCGCTGTTGATTATGGAAGCAATGAAGATGGAGCACACGATTTCGGCACCGCATGATGGCGTCATTGACGAGGTGTTGTACGCAGTCGGCGACCAGGTCGCAGAAGGTGCACAATTGCTGGCGTTTGCGCAATAAGCCAAATGCGTTGTAATTCTTCTGCCGGAAAAGGTGGACGAGGAACGTGGGCGCTATTTAATTTTTGCAGGTGAAGTGATGACCTTACTCTCTATCAATATCAATAAAATTGCCTTGCTCAGAAACTCGCGCGGACGCAACTATCCTGATGTGGATGCATTTGCTGCGCGCTTTCTCGATCTCGGCGTTGCTGGCATCACTTTGCATCCGCGTCAGGATCAGCGCCACGCGCGCTATGCTGATGTCGCCAGTCTCGGCGAATTATGCCGGCAGCGCGGCGCAGAACTGAATGTCGAAGGTTATCCGGCACAGGAATTTATGGAGGTTGTGTATCGCTATCGTCCTGCGCAATGCACGCTGGTGCCGGATGCGCCGGATCAACTGACGTCCGATCACGGCTGGGATATGCAAAGGGATGCCGACTTGCTGCGCCCGGTACTGGCTGGACTAAAGGCCGCCGGAATCCGCAGCAGCCTGTTCGTCGATGTCGGCATCAGTGCAGCCGACCTAGCGCTCGCCAAACAACTGGGAGCTGATCGCGTCGAACTGTACACCGAACCGTATGCGGAAACCTATGGTACGCCAGACAATGATGCGCAATTGCAGGCGTTTGCCGCGACCGCATTACGTGCACAGCAGGCGGGGCTGGGCGTGAATGCCGGGCATGATCTGAATCTCGACAATCTCGGTAAATTTTTACAGATCAAAGACATACTCGAAGTATCGATCGGCCACGCCGTGATTGTCGAGAGCCTGGAACAAGGCATGGACAGCGTGACGCGTCAGTATCTGGACATCATCCGTAACGCGACCGGCACGTAAGCTTACTTGAAGTAGAAGGAACACAAATGAATATCTCATTGCCTCAGCAAGTCAAAATCGTCGAAGTCGGCCCGCGTGACGGTTTGCAAAATGAAAAAGACAGCATCGCCGCCGAAGTCAAAATCGAACTGGTGAATCGCCTGACGGGAGCAGGTTTCGTCAACATCGAAGCGGCCTCGTTCGTGTCGCCGAAATGGGTGCCGCAAATGGCCACCTCGGCTGAAGTCATGGCTGGCATTACGCGCAAACCCGGCGTGATTTATTCGGTATTGACACCGAACATGAAAGGCTTTGAAGCGGCACTCGCAGCAGGTGCCGACGAGGTGGTTATTTTCAGTTCGGCCTCGGAAGCGTTTGCGCAAAAAAATATCAATTGCTCAATCGCCGAATCGATAGAGCGTTTCCGTGAGGTCGCCGCCGCAGCCAAACAACATCGTATCCGCCTGCGCGGCAGCATCAGCTGTTCTTTTGGTTGCCCCTATCAAGGCGAAGTGCCGGTCGATAGCGTCGCCGATGTTGTGCAGCGCATGCGCGATCTCGGTTGCGACGAAATCGATATCGCTGACACCATCGGCGTCGGTACTGCGCGGCAAGTGCAGGCCGTCATGCAACGCGCAGCGCAGGAGTTTCCGATTGCGTCGCTGTCGGGTCATTTTCATGACACCTACGGTCAGGCGCTGGCGAATATTTATGCGAGTCTGGAAGTCGGTATTTCGATTTTCCATTCCAGCGTTGCCGGTCTGGGCGGCTGCCCCTATGCCAAAGGCGCGACTGGCAATGTAGCGACCGAAGATGTGCTGTTCATGATGAATGGTCTTGGCATACATACCGGTATTGATCTGAATACCGTCGTCGATGCCGGGCAGTTTATTTCTGCGCATCTGGGACGCAAAGCAGTCAGCCGTGCCGGTAATGCGATTGCGGCGAAACGTCTGAATTAATCCATCAAGCGAACCCAATTCAAAAGAAGCTTCCGCACACTTGTTGCTGTCGGTGAATTGCAATTAGTCTCATCTTTGCTATAACAAAAGCGGAGGGTTAACGTATCTTCTCCTTGCTTTTTGGGAAAGCTTCTTTTGGTGTGCGATACCAACTGTATGCCTTGCTGCGTGAGTTGCCTCCGGGAAATCGATCTGTTTTCAGGAGGTTATTATGCGGCGTCGTCTTTATTTCATGCTACCCGACACAGTCAGTGCCAGAGAAATGCTCAATGAGCTTTTGTTGGCGCGTGTGGAGGAGCGCTATATTCATTTTGTTGCCAGGCACAGCTTGCCAGCCGATATGCCCGAAGCCAATGTTTTCCAAAAAACCGACCTGATACATGGTATGGAATTGGGCATGGTGGTCGGCGGTGCATCGGGTTTGCTGGCGGGCATTTTGCTGCTACTGTTTCCTTTAGAGGGAATCGAGCTGCGCACGATTGCCCTGCTGGTGTCCGGGGTCGGCGGTGCACTGTTTGGTTCCTGGGTTTCCGGTATGGTTGCCGCGGCTATTCCGAATTCGCGATTGAAAGCGTTTGCGCCCGAAATCGATTCTGGCAAAGTGCTGTTGATTGTCGATGTACCCTTGTCGCGCGTTACCCAGATAGAGCAAATGATTGCGACCCGGCATCCGGCCTACCGGTTTGGCGGTGTTGAACCGCATGTGCCTGCTTTCCCTTAGCCTGGCGTCGGCCTGTCAGTGATGCAGAATGGTCGTTGCGTTTGCGTGACCTCCTGCATCGAGGAAATATACATTCTTTTGTTTTGACCTTAGTGGAAGGTTGCTTCCAGTGCATGCAAGCCTACGTGCGGATCCAGCATGCCGTTATAGATTGCCGGAATCGGGCGATCGATTCCCAGTAATTGGTAACAGGCCAGCATTGCGCCGCGCACCGAATATTCGACTGTGAAGACCACATCGTCTTCCATTTCGACGAACTGACCCAGAAACGCGAAGTTTTGTGTGCCATCAGGCAGCACTTTTGGGCGATCGCCGCGCGCACGACAGGCGAACAAGGCCGATGCGTATGGCAACATCACGGTCGTGACATCGGTCGTGGCCAGCACATGTTCAAGAATATCGTCGAATCCCATTTGCCTGATGAGTTCGGTCAGGATTTCTTTGCCGGTTGCCTCGCACATCGGTTTGGTAATGTAATCGCCGGGATTGTCGATCTGAAAGCCGTAACCCCACAAGGTGTAAGTGCCCTCAGGGAGGTCGGCGAAATGGGGTTGATATGGCACCACGACCGATAAATGCCAACCGGATTGAAACCAGGTCATCAGGGCGCCGGTACCTGCTGCATTTCCTGAATAGGCCGTGATGCGTTTGAGCAGCGTGTCGTCGCGCATGGTCAGAGTAAATGACTCCCATTTGTGTTCATCGACATTGCCGCAAAAGGCTGATGGACGTCCGAAGTCCGGCGCTTTTTGAGCGATTTTTTCCCAAAGCGCCCATCCGTGGTCGCGGCGATCGCGCACCAGTTCCGGTACATCGTCATTACCGCCAAGGCGTGCATCGGCCGTGATCGATCCCAGCGTAAAAAAGGCCAGATCGTTGTCGCCCAGCGCCATGCTTGAACTGCCGGTTGCATCGTCGATGTGCAGGCAGCTCGCGCGACGACGACCGTCGGCCTCCGTTATGAAATCCGCATCAGTGACTCTGGTGCCGAAGCGTACATCAACACCTTGTGCAGTCAGCCAGCGTTGCAGCGGCACGATCATGGAGTCGTATTGATTGTACTTGGTGCGCTTAACACCGGCCAAGGTATGAATACGCGGAAATTCCTGAACGAAGCGCAAGAAATAACGCCGCAGTTCGGCCGCGCTATGCCATTTCTGGAATGCAAAAGTCGTGCGCCACATGCGCCAGAAATTGGTGTTGAAAAACTCTTCATCAAAAAATTCGTCGATGCGACGACTGCCGATATGTTCTTCGCTGAGCGCTAAAAGGCGCAGCATCTGCACGCGATTCGCCGTGGAAAATCCCAGTTTTTCTGCGTCTAGAATCTGATGTTGCGCATCAATCAGGCGCGCCTGAGCATGAGTTTTGACTTGCGCATTGAATTGGGTGCATTCTTCGCGCACAGAAATCGCAGGGTTTTCCAATGAAGGAATGCTGGAAAAAAGATCCCACATGCAAAGGTAAGTTTCGTCGGTCAACATGCGCCCACCCCGGGTAACCCAGGTTTTCTTCGCGGTATCGTTGTGTACTTCACTGCCGTCCATGGAGCCACCAGTCAGACGCAACTCTTCCAGAATGTGTATGTTGGCGGCGGGTACTTTTGCGTCGCGAATGGCAAACGCGGCGACGGCCATGCCGGCAATGCCACCACCAACGATCCACAGTTGCGCATTTTCTGCAGGAATGATTTTGTTTGGTCGGGATGAGTTCATTGTGTGTCTCTCAGGTTTACCGTAACACTCTGGTAACGAGCATTGACGGGATTGAACAAAGTATTGACCAATGTATACGTATTTTCTTGGACGAGGTCTGTTCTCTATCAAACAATGAAATAACAACGCGGTACCGCATACGTCTGGCACGCATCCTGTGTTTGTCACTGCATGTAGTAACCCGCAATTACCTGCAATTGGAAAAAAGCGCCAACAATGGTGCTCCTGTCATTAAATGAAAACGAGGAGACATCATGAGTGCGAAAAAAATATTGATGCTGGTAGGCGATTTTGTCGAGGATTACGAAGTCATGGTGCCGTTTCAGACTTTGCTGGCGGTCGGGCATCAGGTGCATGCTGTGTGTCCAGATAAAAAAGCGGGCGATTTTGTGGCAACGGCAATTCATGATTTTGAAGGGCAACAAACGTATACCGAAAAACCAGGACATCGTTTTGCGATTACCCATGATTTTTCTCTGGTCAATGCATCGGATTACGACGGACTGGTGATACCGGGCGGACGTGCGCCGGAATACCTGCGCTTAAATCCGCAGGTGATCGCGATTGTTCAGCAATTTGCCGGGAGTAAAAAACCCATCGCGGCGGTTTGCCACGGCGCGCAAATACTTGCCGCTGCCAGGGTATTAGAAGGCGTGCGCTGCTCTGCATATCCTGCTTGCCGTCCAGAGGTTGAACTGGCGGGCGGTCACTATGCCGATATCGCAGTGACGGATGCGGTCACCGATGGTCATTTTGTGACAGCACCTGCATGGCCAGCGCATCCAGCCTGGTTATCGCAATATCTGACTTTGTTGGGAACGCAGATAAGCTTGTAGTCTGACTTGCAGGGGCTATAATCGTTGCTGCTGATTGAACGATTTCCCTCTAAGGAGTTGCTATGTGCGAGATTTTCGTCAAGGCCGATCCGGGCTTATACGAAGCCAAGGCGCGTTCCATTCGCCTGCATGGCGTAGTCACCTCGATACGCCTGGAAAAACTGTTCTGGCACGTCTTGCAGGAGATCGCCGAGCGGGATGGCATGAACATCAATCAGCTCATCACCAAGTTGTATGATGAGCTGATTGCGTACCGTGGAGTGGTCGACAATTTTGCCTCATTCTTGCGTGTTTGCTGTCTGCGCTATCAGTCATTGATGGCTGACGGTGAGATTTCACACGATAAGAATCTGCCCTTGTCCGGCATTCGCGCAACACCCGCAACGAGCAACGCCTATTTGCTGTGATAGCAGGATTTTGATGCGCTCATGGCACGATATGCACACCCTGCCAAAACGCAATCAGCCCGGCGATCTGCCGGGCAGCCTCTTTGGGCTGCAAATAAGTCCAGGCGGCATTGGGATTGATTTGCCCATCTACCACTACGTCGTAATAGCTGGCTGTTCCTTTCCAGCCGCAAACGGTTTGACGTTCGCTAGGCCGCAGATAGTGCTGATCGACGTATTGCATAGGAAAATAAACATTTCCTTCGACGACGATGACGTCGTTTTCAGCAGCTTCGGCAATGATGCGCTTGTTCCAGATGGCGGTCGGCATGGGACTTCCTTTCAGCAATTAATCCGTGTCTGCAATGGAGCGGGCGAGGCGAATACCAGTTCTTTGCCAACGGGCAGTCGCCGGGAAAAAATTTCTGTAGCTAACTCGCGCGTGCGCGTGCGGCGTATATGCCGATGAGCCGCGCAAGACATACTGATTGACCATGAATTTGCCGTTGTATTCACCAATAGCGCCTGCTTGCGCAGCATATCCCGGGTAAGGCGCGTAACTGCTGCTTGTCCATTGCCAGCAGCAATCGAAAAGCTGTTGCAGGCTGAGATCCTGTTGCGCCGCGTATTCCCATTCCGCTTCGGTCGGCAAGCGCGCCTGTGCCCAGGTCGCATACGCTGCTGCTTCAAAATAAGAAATATGGCAGACGGCTTGCTCTGCGTTCAGATCGCGCAAGCCGCCCAGCGTGAATTCTTGCCAGCGCGTCGATTTGTGCCAGTACAGCGGCTGTTGCAGGTTGACTTGCCTGATCCAGTCCCAGCCCTCGGCCAGCCATAAGGCCGGATTCTGGTAGCCACCATCCTCGATAAATGCGAGATATTCTGCATTGGTAACGAGTTGCGATGCGAGTTCGAAAGCCTCGACAAATTGACGATGTCGCGGCGTTTCATTATCGAAACAAAAGCCACGACCGCGATAACCAATTTCCAGCAAGCTCGCTTCTAATGGCATCCAGACGAAAGGCGTTGCCGAAGGTGGCCGATTATCCGGGCAACGATGCTGTTCTGAATTGGTATACATGGCCGGATACAGGGGATTGCAAGAGAATAAATGTTTAATATCCGTCAGCATTAACTCCTGATGTTGCTGTTCGTGCTGTATCCCTAGTTCAATTAATTCCGCTAATTTTTCAGAAGGCGAGGTCAGCAATAAT
>JAGWUK010000868.1 GCA_028868455.1 Burkholderiales bacterium
CTGCTTGGCGGGAGTCGGCCTTGGCAGCGTTATGCGGTGTTGTGGCTGGTCCACCTAGCCGTATTTTCGGTCTCGCATACTTTTGAAGCAACGCGGCACATCGCGTTTGTTTTTGCATCATGCGCCGCCATGCTTTTAGAATTGAAGATGATTTTCACGCTGCGCGCAATTAGACGGCGCCATTCAGCGATCCCGACGACATTTGCGGAATTGGGATTTGCTGCAGCCGTTATCAGCAGTGCCGTCCGGATGTCATTTGATGCCGATGGCTTTCAGGTCGCGATGTACACCGATCTTTCCATCCGATCTGTGATCGCCATGTCGTTCCAATGCGCCTCCATCATTCTGTCCTGTTATTACTATATCAGCATTTCCCTCCAAAGAGCCGAGGCTCGTGAAAGGAGCGTTCGGCAAGAGGCTGAAAATCTACGTTTGCAGAAGAAGCTGGCCCAGCAGCACGCGGAAGAAACTCAAAGGCTGGTCGATGAACGCGATCGTATGATGATTATCAATTCCCAGTTTTCTACTCTGAACACTTTGTCCTTGCTTGGTGGTGGCATCGTCCATGAAATTGTCCAGCCTTTGCAGGCAGCAAGGTCTGCGCTTGATATTCTCGCCATGCAGAAATCTGCACGGCGGCAAGAGGTTGACAGTTCGATCGAGACGGTTTCGCGGCTTATTGATCAAATTTCAGAAATCATTGAAGGCTTGCGCAGGATGATCCGCGACAAGACTGTTGATGTTGAAGATGTTGATTGTGATCAGCTTATCCGGCGCGTTTTCCCTATTTTCAAATCGGAAGCCAAGCGACGGAATGTGCACGCGAGTTGCGTCATCGCACCGGAAATGGCGGGCAAATATGTTCGGGCCAATCCGGTTATGCTTGAACGCGTCCTTTTTAATCTGGCGACAAATGCTCTCGAGGCATTTGAAGATGCTGAGCCTCAAACAGAGGCCGTAAATCAAAGAACTTTTCGTGTTACGCTTGGTGAGGGCAATGTGCGAGACGGCGCACTGGCAGTGATTGCTTTTCACGACACAGGTAAAGGCGTCACTGGCGGAGATTATCAAAGGATTTTTAACATTTTTGGCACCACCAAAAGCGGCGGGACTGGCCTTGGGCTTTATATGGTTAAAGCCTTTGTCGAGTCCTGGGGTGGAACAATCGCTGCTCGGCCGTCGGACGAGGGGCCTCAGGGCACAACGATCGAAATAAAATTGCCGACGCTCTCTCCTGCCCCATCTCGCGCTTAGGCAGTTCTCTCGAGCAATCCATATTCCATATTGTACCGCGCGTCAGCGGCGTCGAAATATCTATCGTCATGGGTAACGGCAATGACCGTGACCCCAGCTGATTTGAGGCGGGGCAGCACTTCACGGTAGAACTTCTTCCGGAAAACAGGGTCTTGGTCAGCTGCCCACTCGTCAAGAACGAGAATGGGCTTTTGTTCTAATTGGCTGGTGACCAAAGCAAGACGTTTGCGCTGGCCTCCCGATAGATCCGTCGTAGAATATTCATGTCCTTGGATCTGGACCTTGTCTGACAATTCCATTTCCTCAA
>JAGWUK010000108.1 GCA_028868455.1 Burkholderiales bacterium
GACGACCGTACAGATTTTCTCCACCATGTTATTGATGTCGATGGAATTTCTGGTTTCCTTGAGCAGCAAGACAAATTCATCGCCGCCGTAGCGGGCGACTTCATCGGTGTCGCGGATGGCGGCGCGCAAGCGGGCGGCGATGATCACTAGGGTCTTGTCACCGGCATCGTGTCCATAGTTGTCGTTGATAAATTTAAAGCGATCCAGATCGACGAACAATAAAGTAAAGCCTTCATTGTTATCCGGATTTTTCTGCGCTTGCGCTTGCAGGTGACTGATTTGCGAAAACAGTGATTCGCGATTGGCGATCTGGGTCAGCTTATCGAAACGCAGCTTGTTTTCCATCTCGGAGAAGGTTTGCGCCAGGATGCCGATTTCGTCAGTTCGCTGCACATCCAGCTTTGGCATTGCTTCGCCATTACCGAATTTTTCTGCGGCGGCAGTCAACTTGCGAATGTCGCGCACGACACGCTCGACCAGCGTTAATCCTATCGTCAATGCAAAAATAATGCAGGCTAACGCGATCACGACGCTTTGCAAAAAACCCTGATTGATGGCGTTCATAAAATCAGAACGCGGCACGGCGACGATCGTCTGCCAGTTCAGTCCCTGCTTGTTACCCAGCGGAGAAATCGCCACGTCCACCGTGCCCATCGCGAGGTCCATTTCACGCGTGATGGTGCTGGCAGCCTCATTGATGGATATTTTCTTGTAGGTGTCGCTGATCAGCGGCGTCTTCATGTCCACCGCGCGCATGCGCTCCGGCATGCCGTTGACTGTGCGTTCCGGTAATTCCTTGCCGGATGTGGCGACGATGTAGCCATCGGCATCAACGATATAGGCAACGCTGTTTTTGCTGATTTCCAGTTTGCGTAAAAAGCCGGACAGCTCTTTCAGCGTCACATCCGTGGCGACGACACCGACGAATTCATGGTTCTTGCCGAAAACCGATTTGGCCAGTGTGATGGTCGGAAAATGGAAAGAAAAATTATTGTAGATTTTTGACCAGACCGGTTTATCGGTTTCTTTGGCGGCCTTGTACCAGGGGCGCTGGCGCGGATCCAGCGTATCGGTACGCACCAGCTCGGAACGATCGCCGACACCGGCCACCTTGAATACTTTGCGCTCGCTCCAGTCGGGCTCGCGCCACAGCAATTGCACGACATTTCTGGAAATTCGGTACACGCCAACGAAGCGCCCGTCCTTGCCGCCAAAATACACATAATTATTGACGTCCATAAATAAGCCGCTGGCGGCCCAGAATTTTTCTTCGAGCACGTGCATGTCGTCAGAAAATGCCTGTACTTTCGGAATCCGCGAAGGGCTGGGCGCAACGGATTCCAGGGCGGTCAGTGCACCATCCAGATGTTTTTCGGTCGCATGATTGATCCCGTGCGCCATGTCGACCAGAATGCGCTGGGTCAGCGTAAACACCGCATCCGATCCGGCTTTCATGGAAACCCAGCCAATCGCAGCAGAAACACCGATCACCAGAGCGATGATCGGAATGACGAGTTCCCGGCGTAAAGATGAGCGACGCATATTCTGTTCAGATTGCTGATTCAATGGTGTAAAAATTAATCACAGGACACTCAGAGGACTGACGCAATACCACGCCGCTGCGTTTTGGTGTCTGGTCGACGGATATGTACGATCGTCACCGTGCCGGTTGGCGCCATTTTGCGTCTGTCCTGTCTCTGACAAGAGGTATCGATAAGTCCAATTCATTGCTTACAAAACTGTCGTTGCTGCTCCAGTATAACCCGCTGCCCGTCGCAAAATTGCGCGCTGCAATAGGAAATTACCAACAACTAAGCGCCCGGGCGTTGCTGGCGCGATATCACAAACCGTCTATTGCGTTAAACATTGTTAAAACCACCATCACGTTTTACCAAACAAAGATAAAGTCGCTATCGTGAGCTATAGGGGACTTACTTTTAATGTTGTTGCTGAAAACCACCCCATCCGCGTTGCGGCGACTGTTCAAGCCACTGCCCTGTCTTCGCTGACGCCCTGCCCGGACAATGATTTGTTCGATCTGATACAAACCACTTCCATTGTGGCGCACTGAATTTAATAAAAGTAATTTTCTTAAAAGCAACAAGCATACTATGGACTTATTCGCCACCGATAGTGAGATTCTGCAGTTAAGGCTGCAATTGCCAGCTTTGGTGGCGGCAGAACAACTGCAAACCAAACTGGCGATTGCCTGGCATATCCGTCAGCGCGATACGCATGGCGCACTGGCGCTCTGTCAGGAAATTGAAGCACCGGCACTCTGGAGCAGCCTGTCTCGCTGGGAACAGACGCTTTGTTATTTTCGCCTGCAATTAATACGCGGGGAAGCCAAATGGCTAGAGGCTGACCTCGAAGCGGCCACTGCCATTGTCGGTGCATTGCTACGCCACCCCGATATTGATGCCGACGGCGCCATACTCAGCGATACGCACCGCTTAATGGCACTCATCCTGTCGGATCAGGGCCGGCATGTGGAATGCGATATACAACTGGCGATCGCAATTGACGAAGCCAGTAAAGCCGAAGATTTCCTGCGCGCCAAGTACACGGCCGTGGCACTGGCCAGGATTGCCGTGTTGCGCGACAGCCGTGTTGCCCGCGCCTATTTTGACCGGCATATCGATTTGCGCCGCGAACCTGTGGCGGCCAACACCGGGTTGAGCGCCGTGGTCTACGATTTTTTGGGTATCTACGCGGGTTTATCCAATCGCTATGAAGAGTCACGCCGGGATTTGGGCCTGGCGTTTGAAGCCTCTTTGCAAACCGGACAAATCCGGCGCGCCATACTGGTTGCCGCCAATATCGGCTATACGTTTAACAATATGGACGACTACCCGAACGCCCTGCTCTGGCTGCAAAAATCGCTGGCGCTCGCCAGAGCGACAGGCTGGGCACCAAGCATCGGTAATTGCCTGATGCAAATCGGCGAAATTCTCAGAAAAATGGGTTCACTTGCTGCTGCCAGAGAAACGCTGGAAGATGCCATGCAAGTACTGGCCCCGCTGACCGGTTCACGCAATTACGCGCTGGTCGTCAGTTGTCTGGCTGATGTCGCAATGGATACAAAGGATTATGCGCTGGCATTGGGTTTCTTCCGCCAGTTAGCTAATTTGCCCGGCGCACAAGAGCAATCGGATTTGCAGGCACTTGCCGCCAATGGTGAAGCGCAGGCCCTGGCGCACATGTCGCACACTGAAACGATACAAGTAGCGGACGCCACCAGCAGCATCCATCACTGAAATGCTGCTGCGTGGCATTGATTGAAGTGGCGACAAAAAGCCACGCGCTTGCGCATTTTCCACCTAAGCGCAATACAATCATTGCGGAGCCTGGTTGACGGCTGATGCGTGCAATTTTCAACGGGGGAGCAATGCACATGAAAATTCTGATACGGCTAATGGCAGCTGTGGCGTTCTTGTCGCCGCTGGCTGCCTTGTCGCAAGGATTAGCCATGCCCGACCAAGGCAAATTACTGGCCACCGGCGGTGTCAGCCAGCTTGAAGGTGCGGGCGGCGGCGGACTAACGCCGTGGGCGCTGATTACAGGTTATGGCAGCGAAGACAGCTATGGGTTCAATGCGCATCTGACACAGGTAAGCACGCAGGATTACCGCCTGAAAACCTACGGCGTCGCCGTCGGTTTTGCCGACCGGCTGGAACTGTCGCTGGCCCGTCAGGAATTCAGCGGTAGCAAGCCACCTTTAAATCAACTCGGATTGCAGCAAGATATCGTCGGCATCAAGCTCAAACTTTCCGGCGACATCATTGCCGACCAGGACAACTGGAAACCGCAGGTCGCAGTTGGTGCCATGCTGAAACGCACGGCAGACGTGCAAGGACTGGGCGCACTCGGTGTGACCAGTGTGCGGCAGCTGGGCGCCAAAGACACCAGCGGTGTGGACTACTATGCCTCGGCGACCAAACTCTTTCTGGCGCAAAGCCTGCTGGTGAACGGCACTCTGCGTTTGAGCAAGGCCAATCAAATGGGATTGCTTGGATTTGGCGGCGACAAATCCCATCGCTATGAGCTCTTGCCTGAGGCCTCGCTGGCGTATCTGATCAATCGCAAGCTGGTCGCCGGTGTGGAATATCGCAGCAAACCCAATCATCTCGCGGTGGACAATGAAAAGGCTTACTACGATGCCTTCCTCGCATGGTTTCCGAATAAGCAGATCTCGCTGACGCTGGCCTATGCGCGACTCGGCGACATCACGGTGTTCAATCCTACGAATCAGCGCGGCTGGTACCTGTCCGTGCAGATCGGTCAATAAGGCAGACATGATGCTGAATTTACTCCGGCCCAACACATGGCGCACAGGCCTATTTTGCCTGATGCTGCCTTTGCTCGCGACAGGCAGCGTGCAGGCGCAAAGCCCCACCCTGTTTCAGCAACTGGGACAAGAGCAGGGCATCAGCCTGGTCGTCGATGAGCTACTGCGCCTGGCACTGCAAGATCAACGTATCAGCGCGACGTTTAAAGACAGCAACATGCGCCGTCTTGCCAAATTGCTCAAGGAACAAATCTGTGTGGTCAGCGATGGCCCCTGCAATTACACGGGCGACGACATGAAAGTCGTGCACGAAAGCATGGGCATCAGCAGCGCACAGTTCAATGCGCTGGCGGAGGATTTGCAAATCGCGATGGACAAATTCAATGTCCCGTCGACGACGCAAAATCGTTTGATTGCCCGATTGGCGCCAATGAAAAGAGATATCGTCCGCGCCAAAAAATAACTACCTGGCCATTGCTGAAGTGCTGCTCGTGCCGTGTGTGGCCAGTTCTGCCAGCCAGGCATTGAAATCGGCATCCATGCTGGTGCCCCAGGTTTTCACCAGAGCCTGATAGCGCGGGTAGTCGCCGTTACGCGTGAAGCGCAGCATCTGTTCGACTTTACTGCGCTGTTTTTCCATCATGTAGCGCACCGCCAGATAACCCCAGGTATAGATGCGCGCGACGCCGTTATTCGATTCGTAACCAGTATCGAACAAAGCGCTGAGCGCATATTTTGGCTGCGCTGCGGCCGCCACGGCCGGCGGATTATCCGCGCCTTTGGACAAATATTCAGCCACGCCTTCGGTCCACCAGACCAGATACGGTGCCAGCGGAGCCGGGCGCGGACAATTTTCCGGCGGTGAATGCGAGTCATGCAAGCCCGCACAAAAATCACCATACAGATTAAAGCGGCCATCCAGATAATGTACATATTCGTGCGCCAGATTATGGATGCTGCCGTCCGGCTTTTGATTCGCCACAAATTCGGCCTGATTGCCAGCCAGATCCGGCAAACCTTCCAGATACATGCCGCCATTGTCGGTGGGCATATCGAAATGCGCCGTCGCATAGCGTTTGAAATCGGCATGCGTGGCATAGATATTGGCGCGCAAACTGGTATTACCGTCGTGCGCGACAGGATGCCCCAGTGTGCCGAAGGTCTGGTGAAAGCGCTGTTCGATCTGGCTCAGCATCTGGCATGTCTGCTGCTCCTGCTGCGCCGTCAGCGCTTGCGAACGCAGCGTCAGTGTGGCGCTACACGCATGCACATGCGTCAACACCTGTTCGACCGAGACGAGCTGTTCAATTTGTTCTTGTTTTTTCTCCTGTGCCAGATTTGACGCTCCTGCCGCACTGCTGCTCCCGCTGAACACGGCGAATGCTACCGCCAAGGTCATCCAATTTTTTTTCACATTTGTCTCCTGTAAAAACCTACGTCAAAGCTTTTTTATTGATGTGCACCGATCAGTTACAGCCTGCGCACGGATTACCGGCGCTGAAAATACGCGCTCTGCAATCGCCTTCCATTTTGTAATTTCCGCCTTCGCGGCATGCTTGAAAAGCTTCTTTTTCAACGACATCGGTCGTGCGCCGCAGCGTCATTAACTAGCCGAATTCCATGTTCTCTGCAGCGCCAGATAGTCGCCGATCCGGCGCATCTTGCCAAGCTCGCCTGTTGTAAATATGTTGAAAATATATTCTTAATATATCTGAAGTATATTTAAATTGCTACATTAGAGCCCCGGCGATGCGGGAATTCAGGCATTTCCGGGAAGGCTTGCAGCAAGAAACAGGAGACCCGCTGCGCTGGCGCAGCCGTTTTAGCCGTAGCACGGGCGATGACCCGGCGCGCTGAGATCCGGCGGCATCGGACAAGGCGGAAGAAAAGAGGGACTGCCCTCAACAATAAGGAGCATATTTTGAAACACACACCGAACATGAAGAAAACCGTTCTGGCCGTATCGCTGGCTTTGGCTGGCGCACCGGCGGCGCTGGCACAGGATGCGCCGGCACAAAAAGTCGTGGTGACCGGTTCCAATATCAAACGCGTCGATAGCGAAACTGCCTCGCCCGTGCAGATCGTGACCCGTCAGGAAATCCAGGATAGTGGCGCCAATACGGTCAAGGAAATTCTGGATAATCTGAGCAATAACGACCACAACGCCATCAGCGATCTGGGCGGTGCCAATTCCTGGGCCAGCGGCGCATCTGGCGTGTCGCTGCGCAATCTGGGGCTGAATGCGACGCTGACTTTGCTCAATGGCCGACGCCTGTCCAGCTATGGCTTTGCCGACGGGCTGCAATCGAATTTCGTCAATATCGACACGATTCCCGCCAACATCATCGACCGCGTGGAAATCCTGAAGGATGGCGCCTCTGCGATTTACGGCTCGGATGCCGTCGCCGGTGTGATCAACATCATCACGCGTAAAGAGTTCACCGGCGTGACCGTGAATGCCAGCGGCCAGCAATCGCTGCGCAACAGCCTGCTGGATAAGTCACAAACGGCATCGGTCACAGGCGGTGTCGGCAATCTGCAAAAAGATGGCTATAACGTGTACGCCCATCTGGAAGTCTTTCACCGCAATGCCTACAAAGACCGCGATGTGTATCCATTGTTGCCGGACTGGTTTCTGAAAATGAATCCAGACCGCGCAGCCTTGTCGACGGGCGCCAATCCTGGCAACTACACGGGCCGCTATCCGGCCAACTACAGCAATCCGGCGCTGGCCGGGAAATCGTTCACGGTAGCAGCACCAGGTTGCGCACCGGACTTGCTGATCGGCGGTCTGTGCCGCTACGATTACTGGAAAGACAGCGATGCGCAACCCGCTGCGGATCGTGTCACGTTTCTCAGCATGGGCAGAATGAAAATTTCTGAAAATCTGAGCGCCTTTGGCGAAATTCATCTGGCCAACACCAAGAGCACCTATTACACCAGCGTCCCGCGCAGCAATGTTAACGGCGTTCCGCTGACCTGGTACGACTCGATCAAGGGCGAACTGCAATACTTTACCGATCCGCAATTGCCGGTCGGCCATCCTTTCAATCCGTATTCTTTTCCGGTCGGATTGAATTATCGTTTCAACGATTATCCCGATATGTTTAAAAATGTCGGCGAGTCGCGCCAATACCGCGTCATGGCCGGACTCGAAGGCAGCTATGCCGGCTGGGACTGGGATAGCGCCATCGGCACCATGGGCTCGACCGCAACGCAAAAACAACATCTGTACCGCGATCGCACGGCGTACTACAACGCCATCGTCAGTGGCGAATACCAGTTTGGTGGCGTCAATTCACGCGATCTGCTGAACCGCATGTTTCCGGAAATGGGCTCGCACGGAACATCGACCCAGACCTTTTTTGATTTCAAAGCCTCGCGCGAGCTGATGCCGTTAAGCGGCGGGCCGCTGGCATTGGCGACCGGTTTCGATGTGCGTCATGAAAGCTTTGAACAAGCCAGCAGCGACAATGTGCTGAATGCACAAATCGTCCAGTTCAGCGGCGTCTCGGTACACGGTGCACGTAATACTGGCGCGGCTTTCGCTGAATTGAACGCGCCGTTCAGCAAACGACTGGAAGCCAATTTCGCCTTGCGCGCCGATAAATCCGGTCAGACCGAAGCGGCTGTCGTCCCGAAAGTCGGCCTGTCGTACAAAGTCAGCGGCAATCTGATGGTGCGCGGTACAGCAGCCGAAGGTTTCCGCGCACCGAGTTTGCCGGAAACCGGCAATGGCGGCGCGTCGTGGTTCAACAGTGGCTATCTCGATCCCAAACGCTGTGCGGCCGCCACCCAGATTTCGGATGCACTGAAAACCGGCAATGCCGTCGATCAGACCAATGCGCTGACGGCCT
>JAGWUK010000109.1 GCA_028868455.1 Burkholderiales bacterium
ATCGCCGCCAGTCTGGCACACTCCTCTACTCGCTCCTGATCAGTATGGCTGTCAAAAAAACTGATGTTATCCATGATGGAACCAGCCAGTAAAACGTCCTCCTGCATGACGGTTCCAACCAATTGGCGATAAGTTTTAACCCCAAGTTGAGTGATAGGAATATGATCAATCAGGACTTCCCCCTCCGTCGGTTTCAGCAAGCCAAGAATGATCTTACATAACGTCGTTTTACCACAACCGCTGGGACCAACCAAAGCGATGCTCTGCCCTGCAGGAATATTCAAATTCACATCCTTCAGCACCCAAGGCTCGCCCTCGGCATAGCGAAAACGGATATTTTTCAAAGTGATCACCCGGTTGATTTAAGCGGATGGCACCCATCCATTGACTGCCGAGTGCAGACGTGACTTCTGGGCGGAACAATGGGGTGGATGCCGTCACCAGCAACCCTCGGTACTACTTAACATCAACGCTTTGTTCAACATCTTCACTTATCTTCGCCAGCCAGGTTTATAAAAGCACCTACCATCGTCACATCGGATGGATGCGAACAAATATATCAAAAATTGTTAAACAATGTTAATAATTATTTTTTGGACAACGTATTAGATTTTCCTCCGGTTCGCTTATAATCACGTGCGAAAAAAATTAGTAGACAGAAAGCTTCGTTTATCGCCTAAAAAATTTCCCCCGATATCGCTATCGGGGAAATAAAACATTCGCAACGTCTGAGTATGTTCAGGCTACTGGCTGTGCGTTCACGCCTCGCTCCACTGCCGCAGCAAATTGTGATAATGCCCGGTCAGGGTCAATACTTCGGCACAATCGCCAATGCGCCCGCGCAAGGTCTGAATCGTCTGATCCAGTTCGAATAACATGCCGCGTCGCGCATCGTCGCGCACCATGCTTTGGGTCCAGAAAAACGAGCAAATACGGGCGCCGCGTGTAACAGGTTCGACGCGGTGCAGACTCGTGGATGGATACACGATCATGTCGCCGGCCGGTAATTTGACTTCGTGCGTGCCGTAGGTATCGACCACGACCAGTTCGCCGCCTTCATATTCTTCAGGGTCGCATAAGAACAAAGTCGACGACACATCAGTGCGCAGATAGCTGCCGTCGTGTTGTTTGCGCATGGCGCCATCGACATGCAGGCCGTAATGCTCGCCGCCTTCGTAACAATTGAACAGCGGTGGCTCTATGCGCAATGGCAAAGCAGCTGCGAAGAACACGGGATTGCGTGCCAAGGCTGCCAGCACGATATCGCCAAGCTGCTGTCGCAAAGGTGACGACGCAGGCAACTGGCGGTTGCGTTTGACTTGCGCGCCTTGTTCGCCCACGGTTTCCTTGCCATCTGTCCACGCCGACGCAGGCAAACTGGCACGCATGGCCTGGACTTGTTCACGGCTCAGTACGCCGGGGATATGCAACATCATGACGATTTCCTTCCACAGTGTGAATGTGAGCCCTGCCTGCATCGCAAGGCTCGCTAATCAGGTCAACGGACTAAGCGTGATTTTTTTCAGTCATCAGAACTTGATATTCGCAGTCAGGCTGACCGTACGCGGCGTGCCAGACGTGTATCGATAACCACTCTTATTAATGGCGGCCACATACGCTTTATCGGCAAGGTTATACAAATTCAATTGCAGATCGACATGCTTGTTTAACGTATAGCTGGCCATCGCATCAAATACCCAGTACGCATTGGTATTCGCCGGTGTACCGACCGCACCATCAGTGCCGCGCAACAGTGCATCGACAAAACGTGCGCCGCCACCAAGTTTGATGCCACGCGGCAGTTCATACGATGTCCACGCCGTGAATGCCTGCTTCGGTGTATAAGCCAGATTGTTGACACCGCTGGCGGTTGCGATTTTGCCGCTTTCCACGCTGGTGTTCATGCGTGTGTAACCTGCACTGACCAGCCATTTTTTCGTAATAGCACCGGTCATTCCCAACTCGATGCCTTGCACGCGTTTTTTGCCGGTTTGGTAGTACAGCAGATCTGCCAGGTTTTGCTCAATTTCATTCGAGACTTCGGTGCGATACAACGCCGCAGTGAACGACAGTTTTTGTTCCAGTAAATCCCATTTCGTACCCAGTTCAACATTCTTGGTTTCTTGCGGATCGAACTTCGGATTCGCTGCACTGTTCGCCGCTGTACTCAGCGCAAAATTCGAACCACCGGGCGGCTGTTTGGATGTCGCATACGATACATACATGCTGCTGGCTTGCGTCGGTTTGTAGACGCCGGCCAATTTCCAGTTGAGCAGATTGCCGTTCATCGACAAATTGGTCGGCACCTTGGTTCCGACTGGCAGCTCAGGATTACTGCGCGCCGTTGATAGGCTTAACGATGAATAATCCGTGCTGTAATGATCGACGCGCACACCACCGCTCACTTGCCATTGCGGCGTGAATTTTACGGTGTCAAACAGATAGGCGCTGACCGTGTTGGTATTGCCGCGAGTGTAGGTGCCGTTGCGCACCAGATTCAGGCCGGTGATCGCATCGTTGGGATTGGGTTGATAAAAGTTCGCTGCCGGCAGGCTGCCGGTACCGTCGTAACCGTAAGTATTTTGCTTTTCTGCAGTCAACTCCACGCCCCCCAGCAAAGCGTGCTGTATGCCACCTGTGACCACGTCCAGCCGCACATTGGTCTGATTTGTCAGTATCTCGTTTTGCTGGTCTTTCAGCGTGCGTATGCTGCGCGCCAGGGTCCATGTTGAACGGTCGCTTGCCGAAGGCGTCAACAGATTGGCGGTCGATCCCATGAACGAGGTCAGCAGATAATTTTGCGAGGTTTTTCCATAGCGCGTGGTGTTGATCAGTTTGGCGCCGGACTGGAAATCATGCTCTATGCGTCCTGTCAGCATGTCTGCAGTGACTTTGTCAAAATCGGTCGCCGAGCCATAAAAATTCTTGGGATTCACCATTGGTGCGTTCGCCAGAAATGCGCGCGCAGGATCAGGACTGCGATAGCCAGGCAAACCGATGGTCGGCACGCCACCATCCGGCACATTGTCTTGTTTTACATACAGATAATTCAGATAAAAGCGGGTTGCATTACCCAGTCCAAAGGCCAGCGACGGTGCGACACCCCAGCGCTTGTTGCGAACTTCATTGCGACCCGGCACACCGCTATCCTGATCCATCAGATTCAGACGAAACGCGGTACCGGTTTCTGCATCCAGCACCCGATTCAAATCGAGCGTTGCACGTTTTTGCTGTCCGCTGCCAATTTTGACGGAAGCAAAAACCGCATCGTCCGGCAATGCCTGTTTACTGCTCAAATTGACCGAACCGGTCGGTGCACTGCGCCCGGTATCCGTCCCGGCCGCACCTTTGAGTACATCAATCTGTTCGATATTGAACATGTCACGCGAGATTGAGCCCAGATCACGCACACCATCGATATAAATGCTCGACGACGAATCAAAACCGCGCATATAAATTGCATCGCCGGTATTCGTGCTACCGTTTTCACCGAGGAAAAATGCACCGACACCAGGCGTGTTCTGCAAGGCCTCCGTCAGCGTCACCGCACCCTGTTGCTCGATCAATTCGCGCTTGATGACAGTAATGGTTTGCGGTGTGTCGACCAATGGTTGTGTGTACTTGGCGGAAGCAGCTTTGTCGGCTTTAAAATCATTTTCCTGTTTGGCCGTGACCTTCACTTCCGGCAAACTGTTTTCACCTGCGGCAGCGGCGACAGGCACCAGCGCGACGGCCAATGCGGCAATACCGAGACGATGCTGAAACAGCGGTTGATGGTGTTTGCGACTTTTGATATGTGACATCTTCATTCCTGATCATGTAAAAAATGGATAGGTCCACAGTCGGCTGGCATGGCAAGGCAATCCGGAACCAGCGCAGAGGCTTTCGGCCAAAGCGAAAAACGCTAAAGCCGGCGAACTTTGGGTGCAGGAATAGCGGCAGCAATAAAGAGAAACAGCGGCGCGCGGGTCAGCAATGCGATGCAGCAAAAACTGGTGGCTGGCGGACAGGTTGGGGAGAATGTCGTGGCTGGCTGTTAAGTTGGAGCAATGCAATTATAAATGAGAACGATTATCAATTGCAATAATAAGTTACATTGGACATGCACAGAACTTACGCAAAATCGCTCCAGCAGGGCATAGCGACGACGGCAGTACATATCGTACGACCAGCAGCCATAACGCTGCTGGGGCGGTTTTGCGTAAGCTCTATATTTTTATCAGACGCAGTTAACACGTAAATTACGCTGGCTCGCCGAAAAAAAATCTGCCTGTGTGAATTTTGCCGCAGATAGTTCAGAACGCCGCTTTTTTCCGGGATACTGGTCAGTTTTTGGCAATAGGCACGATGAACCATTCAACAGAATCAATGTCCATTTCCTGTCATGAGTAGCGTCCCTCCATTACCTGGATGACCATGATAGGCGACCATTTTATAAAGACGAATGCACTGGGATGACGTGCACCATCACAAGGGAAATAATGAAAACGATTCCAAAACTCAAGCTCGCTTCAGCGCTGATATTCTTCAGTGTTGCTGGTACCGGCATGGCCGAGACTTCTGCGCCTGCCGCCAAAGACCCGTATCAATGGCTGGAAAATGTCACTGGCGATAAGGCTCTGCACTGGGTCAAGGCACGCAATGCCGTTACCCGCAGCAAGCTCGACAAGGATGCCGGCTTCCAGAAGTTGCGTAGTGATCTGCTGACGGTGCTCGATTCCAAGGATCGCATCCCTTCCATCCATAAAATGGGTGACGCCGTGTACAACTTCTGGACCGATGCCGAACATCCACGCG
Source organism: Burkholderiales bacterium (assembly GCA_028868455.1). Taxonomy (GTDB): domain Bacteria; phylum Pseudomonadota; class Gammaproteobacteria; order Burkholderiales; family Burkholderiaceae_D; genus Undibacterium. The sequence goes on from JAGWUK010000109.1 coordinate 4,798, forward strand.
GCGTCTGGCGCAAAACCACACTGGAAGATTATCGGCACGATCAACCCAAATGGGAAACCGTGCTGGACATCGACGCGCTGGCAAAAGCCGAACATGAAAACTGGGTTTTTAAAAATAGTAATTGCCGTGAGCCGGTCTACGATCGCTGCCTGATTGAATTATCGCGTGGCGGTGCCGACGCGGTTGTGATGCGCGAATTCGACCTGGCCAGCAAACAGTTTGTCAAAGATGGTTTTAGCCTGCCAGAAGCCAAAATGACGCTGGACTGGCGTGATAAAGACACGATCTTTGTTGCGACTAATTTTGGTCCCGATTCGCTCACCGAATCCGGCTATGCGCGTATCGTCAAATCCTGGAAACGTGGCACGCCGCTCAGCGAAGCGCGTACGGTTCTGACTGGTGAAAAAACGGATATGGGCGTCGGTGCGCAAAGCATGAATCATGGCGGCTTGCATCACGAGCTAGTGCAGCGTCAGATGACGTTTTACACAGCCGAAAATTATCTGCTGGATGGCGACAAGCTCAGCAAACTCGATGTGCCGGCCAAGGCCGACGTCTTTTTTTTCTCGACGCAATTAATCGTGACACCGCGTGAAGACTGGACCATCGGCGACATGCACTATGCGTCGGGCAGCGTGCTGGCGATTGATTTCGCAGCATTCCAAAAAGGTGACCGGCATTTCACGGTCTTGTTTGCTCCAACCGACAGCACCTCGTTTACCAGTGCCACGACAACCCGCAATGTCTTGTTGCTGCAATCGCTGGATAATGTCAAAAGCAGCCTGCAGGAATGGCGCTTTGAAAACGCCAAATGGACCAGCCGTCAGGTCGCCTTGCCGACCATGGGTGGTGTCCGCGCCACGGCGCTGGATCCGGAAAATTCCGACGACTATCTGCTCAGTTATTCCGACTATCTGACGCCAAGCGTGTACCTGCTGGCGCATGCAGGCAACGACCAGCGCGAGCAATTGAAGTCCTCACCGTCATTCTTCGATGCGACGCCATACGAAACCGTGCAAAAATTCGCCACCTCGAAAGATGGCACCAAAGTTCCTTACTTCATGGTGCGTCGTAAAGATGTGAAATACGACAGCAATAATCCGACCTTGTTATACGGCTATGGTGGTTTCCAGATTTCGCTGACGCCATATTATTCGGGCGCCATCGGAAAAGCATGGCTGGAAAAAGGCGGCGTGTACGTAGTGGCCAATATTCGTGGCGGCGGTGAATTCGGCCCGCGCTGGCATGATGCTGCACTGAAAGAGCATCGTCAGCGCGCGTATGATGATTTCGCGGCGGTGGCCGAAGACCTGATCGCCAGCAAGATCACCAGCCCGCAACATCTGGGGGCAATGGGCGGTAGCAACGGCGGTCTGCTCGCCGGCGTGGCGCTGACCCAGCATCCGGAATTGTTCAATGCAGTGGTCAGTCAGGTTCCTTTGCTGGACATGCGTCGCTACAATAAATTGCTGGCCGGTGCTTCATGGATGGGGGAATACGGCAATCCGGATATTCCGGCAGAATGGGATTTTATCCGCCACTATTCACCTTACCAAAATGTGAAGCGCGGCGTGACGTATCCGAATGTTCTGTTCATTACCTCGACGCGGGATGATCGCGTGCATCCGGGTCATGCGCGTAAAATGGCGGCGAAGATGCTGGGGCAAGGACACAAGAACGTCTGGTACTATGAGAACACGGAAGGTGGACATGGTGGCGCTGCCAACAATGCGCAGCGTGCCGACATGGCCGCCATCACATACAGTTTTTTGTGGAATATGCTGAACCGGGATAACGCAGCACATATCATTCACTAAGACTGTTCTGCCGGTTTGCTGCTTTTCTTGCAGATCGGCATCCACTGTTATCTCGTCCGTTATCTCCTTTGGGATAGCGGACTTTTCATTTAGAAATGCATGACACTGTACCAACTCCTATTCCGTTTTTTGCGCCAGCACTGGCGTCATTATCTCGCCGCCGGTGGCATGTTGCTGGCTGTTGCCATCATGACCGTGCTGATCCCGCGTCGCGTTGGCGCTGTTATCGATGGCATGGTCGCGCACAAGCTTGATCAGCATGGTCTGCTCATACAACTGGGCTGGCTGGTGCTGATGGGCATCAGCATTTATTTTTTGCGCGTCGGATGGCGCATGCAATTGTTCAAGGCTTCGTACCAGCTCGGCGTGCAATTGCGCACGCAACTGTATGAGCGCCTGAGCCTGCAAGGACCAGGCTTTTTTCAGCAGCAACGGACCGGCGATCTGATGGCGCTGGGAACCAACGATGCCGATGCCATTGAACTGGCATCAGGCGAAGCCGCACTGGCGGGTTTTGATGGTTCGATGACTTTTGCACTGGTGATCGGCATGATGCTGCTGGGGGTGGACTGGCGGCTGGCGCTGGTAGCCTTGCTGCCATTTCCCTTGATGGCACTGGCATTCAAGCGCATCACACATCAAGTGCACGATGCATCGCGCGATTCGCTGAACCGTTTCAGTCAACTCAATGATCAGGTGCAGGAAACTCTGGCTGGCGTGCGTACCTTGCGTGCTCTGGGGCTAGAGCAGCGCAGCGCCGCACAGTTTGCCGATCTGGCCGAACAGGCTGCTGCTGCCAGTCTGTCAGCGCAGCGCTGGGAAGCGGCGTACGAACCTGCGGTTGGTGTTGCCCTGACGTCTGCCGGTGCGCTGACGCTGGGTGTTGGCGGTTATCTGGTCTGGCATGGCGAAATGACCATTGGTGCGCTGACCAGTTTTACAATGTACCTGGGGCAACTGATCTGGCCGATGTTTGCCGCAGGCTGGGTGCTGTCTTTGCTGGAGCGCGGCAAGGCTGCCTGGGGACGGCTGCAACCGGTACTGACGCAAGCGCTGACGATAGAAGACCGTGGCACCCTGGAGAGCACGCCGGTTGGCATCCTGCGCTTGCAGCAAGTGACATTTCATTATGAAGGGCAAGCCAAGCCAGCACTGGAACAACTCAGCCTGGCTATCGCCCCAGGGCAAACTCTGGGGATCGTCGGCCCTACCGGTGCCGGAAAATCGACCGTCATACGCTTGTTGCTGCGTCAGATCGAAGCACAACAAGGCGCGCTGACCTGGGGTGAACATACTTTAGATGCCTACCCTTTACGTACGTTGCGCTCCGCGATTAACTGGGTTGCACAAGAACCGTTTTTATTCTCGGCCAGCATTGCGCAAAACATCGCGCTGAGCAAGCCAGAGGCGACGCGCGCGCAAATCATCGAAGCAGCACAACTGGCAGCGGTTCACGACGATATCCTGCGTTTTCCGCAGGGCTACGACAC